>JACMQO010000055.1 GCA_014376935.1 Bdellovibrio sp. | reverse complement strand
TCTTTTTCAAAATAATCTAAACTTTTCCAAACCATTTCGCGCGACGCTGCTAAATAGGCGTCGTCTTCTAATGCGGCAATTCCAGCCACTTGGGCAAGGGCATTGACGTTAAAAGGATTTCGAACGCGGTTGTAAAGCTCTAAAACAAACTCCGGACAAAGCATTGCGCCTAAACGAAAACCCGCTAAACCATAAACTTTTGAAAAGGTTTTGATCACGATCACATTTGAATAATCTTTATAAAACTTAGCCGCTTCTTTAAATTTTCTATCGCGCACATATTCTGTATAGGCTTCATCAAAAATTAACAACACGTCATCACGATTACCAAGACGAACTAAGAATTCGTCAAGCTCGACACCGCCAATTAAAGTACCCGTTGGGTTGTTCGGATTCGGAATAAAAATAAGTCGCGTCTTTGACGATGGATTTCTGAAGAAATCATCGGCAATACCTTTTAAATCGATCGTCAAATCAGAACGTAACGGCACCGTTCGCACTTTCACGCGGGCCGCTTGCGCACAAACTTGGTACGCCACGAACGCGGCCTGCGAAGTTAAAATAGATTCACCGGGTTCGCAGAAAATGCGAATTAACAAATCGATGATTTCATTTGATCCGTTACCGATCCCCACCTGCGATGCGGGTACATTCCACTTTTCTGAAATTTTTTGAACTAAATCATAGCATGATGGATCTGGATAACGATGCTGTTCGGCTAAATAACCTTGAATTGCGGCAATAGCCTTTGGACTAGGACCCATTGGGTTTTCATTACTAGCTAATTTGTAAACTTCTGTTAAACCATACTCACGCTTTGTTTCGGCAATTGGTTTTCCGGGCTTGTAAGCAACTAAATTTAATATTTCAGCAGATATTTTCATGATTGACCCTTTTCAATTGTGTTCTTAACATACTGAGCACAACAAAAGAAAGTACGAGTTCTAAATTTAATATGACCCAACCTGCAAATGTTCCTAGCCTTGCATTATATCTAGGCGAATCTTACGCGACCGCTCGTCTTTTCGATGCGAACGCTACACCTGAAACTAAAACCAAAACAACCCCTGCGAAAACCACAAAAAAACCAACCGCAAAAAAAGCGGCCGCCAAGGGACTTCATTTCGAGAAATCGGTTTTTCTACCGCAGGTTTCTTTAAAAACTTTTTTGAATCAAATCAAAACAGCCGCGGGCGAAAATGAAATAAAGAATATCTACGTGGTCACAAGCTATATGGATCGTTTAAAACCATTTCGTCTTGGTGGAAGCGTCGTGCAAGTTGTGCCAGATGGTTTCGAAAATAGCTATTCAGCGGGACATACTCAATACTTATCATTAGCGGCTCCGTCTTTAATTGTTAGCATCGATGAAAAAACAGATGAAGAGTTTCTAAAAAAAGAACTGCTTCGTCTTAAGAAAATTAACTCTGAAATTAATAAAGTCGTCTTTCAATTGCCTGAACATTTAGTATCGGCAGAGATTCGTACATTGATTAAAACTTTCTTCACGAATGAAAACTTTAAAATTTTTGAAAGCTCGAATCCAAGTGATCTTGAACAAATTCGCCTGACTTTACTAAACGCAGGCAGCGAAGGCACGAAGGAAGAGATCGTCTCAGAAATTCAAGAGATGTTTGGCGAAGATGCTTCGATTCAATTTTGGATCAAAGACCGCTTTCAAAAAGATTTTGAAAATGTCGATCTTTATTGGAGTTCGTCTTTCTTCTTAAAAAATTATTTACTGAAAAACAAAAAAACCGACGAAGCTTTTTATTTCGATCTTGAAAAATGGGCGCACGTTTCTGAAAAAACGTCTCCGGTATGGATTAGCCCTTGGGGGCCGATTAGATATGAACATCCTATTTTTGAAAAATTTGAAGTCGATCCATTTTCAGAATTAACTTTAAACTCTGTCGGCCAGCTGATTGTTTCTGAAAACAACCCTCAGCATGAACCCGGTCCTTTTATTGCCGGCCGTTCAATGAAAGCGTTAGTGTTGGATTCTTTTTATGACGAGCTTAAAGAAAATCCGGTCGCTTGTGAAATTTTTGGCCAAATCAATACGCCCACCTTATTGCAAAAATTAGAGAACCATTTTTCAATCTTGGAAAAAGGCCAAACGTTAGAGGCAACTCTATTAAGTCGTGAAGAACTAAAGCAATGGATTCGCGCCAAACTTTTAGCGTGGATGCATTTACGCTCGGTCGACAACGCGTGTTCTATTTTCGGAGATTTAAGTTTTTTAGTTAGCGCCAACCCTTCGCCATTTTTTAGGCTTAACACTTTAGATTTTAAATGGGCCGACGCCATGACCGATGCGATTAAGCAACAAGGTGCTTTATGAACTTTCATAGTCTTTATCACACGTCTCAGTTATTAGTTAAAACTTTTGAAAGCGCTTCATTGATCACAGCTGACGGAAAACTATTGGCATCGACTGATCAAGGCCAGCTTGTTTCAACAACTAGCCGTCTAGTTATTTTTCAAATCGTTAAAAAATACCTACAACCAAATGTGGGTGATCTAATTATCGTAAATGACCCCGAAAATGGTGGTCTTGATTTTCGCCATATTTTTATCGTTACGCGGTTAACCAACCATCTGTATATGGTGTTCGTCAAAGTAACCCCTTTTATCGATTTTAAAATCCCACCGACTCCCCTTTTTGAAAAGGGCGTTCGCAATAAGTTAATTTGGTCTTTGTTGGTCGAACCCAACCCCCACCGTGACCAGTTGACCGAGTTTTTCGAGCGTGCACTTCATCAAGTTAAATCGATTCAGAATTTGAAAAAGGAACTTTCCTTACTATCTGACGCAAAAAATCAGGCTTTTCTTTTCAAAGTCTTTCAGCAAATCTTTGAAGTTAAGTTCAATAATCAAGCTTTGGGTTTCGTTGAAACCATTTACAAGATGACTGCTTCTGCGCAAATCAAAATGAAATTGTCGATTGATGAAAAGCAAAATCAGCGTTCGATCATTTTAGATTTTTCGCAGACGTCACCAGCCGGAGAAATTTCTGCCGCCTCGCATGTGGTCGAAAGCGTGCTTATTTATAAATTGGCTGCTTACTACAAGATGACCAGTTTAATTTGCCAGCCCTTCTTAGACCAAATTCGCATGAGTTTGCCGCCGAAGTCGATCGTTTCGAAAGCCACACCTAAAGGAACGAAGAACTTGTACATGCAAAAGATCATTGGTGAAAACTTAAATTTCTTATTTGAAAATTTATCGTTAAAAAGTAATAAGAAAAAACCCGTTCTAGAATTTCCGCTAGAGGCGAAACTAACAATTACCGTGGATTCAGATTTATATCATGTTGAAGCCGATTCTAAGAAATTTCACTTTCATGGTCTTGATCGCCTAATTCAAAGTAAAAAATTAATTCCGCTTAAATTAAGCTACCTCGATAACAAAATTCATTTGAAATTTAAAATCGGCAATGTGCAAAAAGTGGTTGTCGAAACCACTTTAAAAATGGGCGACGTGCCCGACAATTTCTTGTTGTACAAAACACAGCCGGTCAGAAAAACCGAACCCGTCACTTGGCAAGAGGGTGACGAGTTTGATTTACACTGGAAATTGAAATAATCTAGTTTAAAATCTGCGCGCCGACTTTTTCGATCAAAGCTTGGCGAATGGTTTCGATGTGTTGCAGACTTGTTGTTTCGATGACGAAATCGATACGTGTTTCTTTCAAGCCTAAGCCATTTCTGATACGGTCATGATGCACTTCAAGTACGTTGGCACGCTGTTCAGCCAAGACTGACGTTAAACGGCTTAAACTACCCGGCACATCGGGTACGATGACCGACAACTCGCATAAACGTCCGCGTTGAATTTGTCCGCGTTGAATAACTTGCGATACGATATTTAAATCGATGTTTCCGCCGCAAACTAGGATGCAGGTTTTGGCTCCTAGATTTAAATCTTTATGATGGCTTAGGGCTGCGGCCAATGCAGCTGCGCCAGAACCTTCGGCGACTGTTTTTGCTCGCTCTAACAAGAAAACGATCGCTTCCGCAATTTGCGCTTCGGTGACCGTGACCATTTGATCGACGTATTTTTTAATGAACGAATCAAACATAACCTGGCTAGGATTTTTAATCGCAATACCGTCAGCTAATGTAGAAACTGAATTTTGTACCGGTTTAAAAGTATTGGTTTCGAACATCTGGTACATGGTATTTACCACCGCCGTTTGTACGCCGATGATTCTAATTTTTGGATTTATGGCTTTCGCCGCAATCGCGATACCGCTAATAAGACCGCCACCACCTACAGGAATCACGATTGAATCTAGATTTTTCACTTGCTCGAATATTTCTAAGCCGATGGTGCCTTGGCCTGCAATGACGTATTCATCTTCGTACGGATGAACGAAGACGTAACCTTTTTCTTTCGCTAACTTGAAGGCGTAGTCTTTGGCTTCATCAAACATTTGTCCGTGCAGAATCACTTCTGCGCCGTAACTTTTGGTGGCTTCGATTTTAGATAACGAAGCGGTTTCGGGCATAACGATAACGGATTTTACTCCGCTTAAGGTTGAACTTAAAGCCACGCCTTGCGCGTGATTACCGGCAGAGCATGCAATCACGCCTTGTTTTTTTTCGGCTTCAGTTAAGTTTAATATTTTATTCGAGGCGCCCCGCATTTTGAAACTGCCGGTGCGTTGATTATTTTCTAGTTTAAGAAAAACGTCTGAACCAATCAAGCGGCTGGCCGAATGCGAAAATTCGCAATTCGTGTGGTTAATATATTTTTCGATTTTAATACGGGCTGTTTGGATATCTTCTAAAGTGACTTTCATGTCACCAGTATACTGCTAAACCATATATCGGAGGGTACTTAGAACTCAGCGAGTCACCCCAGTTTGCCGTCTTTAATTGCATTTTTTCTTCATGTTGATCTTGAGCATTCACCGGGCTTAGCCCAAGAGCAGACTTTTCATCAAAGAACATAAAAGGCGCCAAAGCCTTTCCACACGAATTGCATTTCTCAACAAGAGAATCCTGCTGTTCGTTCACAGTATTACATATGTGACATCTGCGAATGTGAATTTTGATTTCTTTTGAAGACATGTCCACCCCTTTATTTTAGCAACACCCTTTAGTAGTGCAAGACAAACACCGCGCGTTCTTACATTGAAATGCGCCTGAATGAGAAGGGAACGTTTAGAGATGTTCACTGACTTGACGCGAAAGCATTTTTTGCGAACGGAACAATCCATTCGTTGCAAAAAAAGCTCACGTTGGTTTCATTTTGAGACAACTTGAAAAGTTAAATTTTTATTTTTAAAGCTCATCTAAGAAACGGTTATGGAGAATACTTATTCAGTAAAACTCAAGGAAGGTCATCGAAGAAATCGGAAATAAAACGAAAGTCATTAACGATATCGTATTTCAAACAAAATTACTTTCTTTTAACGCTTCGGTTGAGGCCGCTCGGGCCGGAGAACATGGAAAAGGATTTGCCGTTGTCGCCGAAGAGGTGGGAAAATTGGCGTAGATGAGCGGCAACGCGGCTAAGGAAATTACATCAATGTTGGATGGTAGTATTTCGAAAGTCGACTATATCGTAAAAAATACCAAGTTGGGGGTCGAATCGCTAGTCGCCAGTGGCCGCAAAAAAGTAGAAGCCGGTTCCATTTTAGCTAACGAATGTTCTGCCGTCCTTGAAGAAATCGTAACGAATGTCTCAGGTGTTTCATCATTAGCTCAAGAAATTTCGAAAGCCAGCAAAGAGTAATCTCAAGGCGTTCAAGAGATTAGTAAAGCTACGGGACAGCTTGATGCCGTTACTCAGCAGAACTCGGCAACCAGCGAAGAATCAGCCGATGCGGCAAGACAACTATCGTCGCAATCAGAAGCCCTAAAATCAGCTATTGAAGAGCTCGCACCAACGATTCAAGGTTCTGGTAATAAAACATAGGTGGCCGCATAAACTTTCTGAAATAAGAATCCTTAAATTACTATTTAAGGATTCTTATTTAATTGAATGATATTTTCTTGGATCCACTCGTTATAATACTGCGTCTGATTAAAATAGGAAGTTCCCATACAAGAACCCGAAATCGCAGAAACTATTCCAACCACAAAAAAATCATCTTTGATTTTAATATAGGCCGGCCCTCCGGAATCACCTTTACAAATTCCTTCTCCAGTACTTTGATTGCCTATCATAAAACTTTGACCCGTATTCAATTTTGCATTCTCGATCGTGACTTTTGAAAAACGTAACTCTCCAAAATCGGCTGCGCTTTCAGAACTGACTCCGTACCCGGCCACGTACAACCAGAATCGATCGATACTTGGAGTAAAAGAGTTGATCCATTTAGTTTTAACATATCCCGCCGGAAGAACTCCACTAAACTTAACCAACGCGATATCGTTATTCGGCTGATTCACCTTAGGAATATCAAAAGACTTATATTTTTCATGAACTATTTTTTTAACGATGGGCCTAAATTCCACAACCGCAAATTCGTAAAGCGAAGGAACGACGTACATATCTTTTAAATCATCGGGAATACAATGAGCTGCGGTTAACACAATATTATCTTCGATCAAAGTTCCAGTACAGCGCGAGTGCGATGAACTTTTCGCATTCAAGATGACTATCGTATGAGACTTCATTGTTTCTCGTTCGGCTGCGGATAAATAAGCTGGTAGTGCATCGGTCATCGATACTCCACCAACAATGGCCTGTGCGCCAAAGCTGTAAACCGAAAGGGCTAAAATGATTGTTCGACAAAAATGCATTTGATTAACTTATCACACACGCTAACGGCAGCTGCTGGAAATTCAACCGTCAACTTTTTTGACATGTATTTTTGACAATCTACGAGTCTCTTTAAAATGCAGAAAAGCACTGATATCAGTGCTTTTCTGCATTTTAAAGAGACTCGTAGATTGTCAAAAATACATGTCAAAAAAGTTGACGGTTG
>JACMQO010000054.1 GCA_014376935.1 Bdellovibrio sp. | reverse complement strand
TAATGGGCTTTCGCTAATTGTTCGGCCGCCAATACTGACGCGAATGGTGGCTTTATTAGGAGCGTCTTTTAAACGGTACGCGGTAATACGATCAATAATACGAGCCTTAATATTCGCAACCGCAACGGTTAGATCGCCGGCACAGATTGATTCTTTAACGCCTTTTGAAGCGTCAACCAGTCGCATGTAATTTGTACCGATAGAAACGAATCCACCTAAGTAATCACAATTTTGGTTTTGTAATGTACCAATATAATTTGCCATCCAAGCGCGTGAACCGTCTTTGTTGACGGGTCTAAACCAATTCATATAATTGACGAAATCATTTGAGTCTCCACTGCCAAACTCAGCGCTATTATCATTTTCGTCGGCTAAGAAATTCACTACGAATAAAGCATCACTGCGTAAAAAACCGGGCGCGTAAGTGGAAGCGTAGCTTCCGGTGACGTACGCAAGCGAATCAAGTCCACGTTCGTTATCAGAGCCGGTTTCACCGACTAATAGACGATCGCCTAACAAGTGAATATTATTTGTAGTTAAATATTTTGGCTCACCAACAATTTGACGTGTCATTGGATAGGTCGCCGTACTGGCCATGGTCGTCGTTGTCACGGCGATATGGTAATCCATGCCTAATCCGTTAAGTGCGTTAATCATGTCGGGTACGCGGGCGGCTAATCTTTGCTGATGTTGAAGCATTGATTTCGAGTTATCCACAACAAAAAGAATATCGACTTTACGGTTATAAGTAATGACTTGTCCAAAAGTTTGATTGGTTGAAGGAATGGCAAATCCGGTCGAACGATTTGAACAGGCGACGGTTACGATTTGAGTTACTAAAAGTGTGGTTAACAAAATTTGTTTCATATGTATATCCTCTCGGCCCGCCTTTTACTAGGCAGCTTTTTTTGTGTCTTTCGCGGTTAATTTTGAAATCGAAACTTTAGCGGCGGCGGCAATGTGAATGAAGCTAATACCGTACTTTGAGCCCGACTTACTGACGATCCGGCAAATTGCATTAAACGCCGGAACTTGACTTCCCGGCCTAAAATGTAAATACAGTTGTTGTTCTAATTTAAATTCAACATTTTCAATGACGATGCCCGCTCCGCCTTCGCTTATTTCTAAGCTTTTGCCTTTGAATACTTTTTTCTGATCATGTAAAATCAGACTGCAATCATACTCGGTGCGTGCGTGCCGTCGACGAAAAAATACGTCGTTGTCAGCTAAAGGCGCCACCTGCTCGTACACCTTGCGCACTTCCTTAGGTGTAAAGTCATCAACTTCTGATAATCGCTTCCACGACACTAGGCTTTGTTTCCAAATAAAATCAAATTCAAATAAAGTTTTGCTTTGTAGCATTTGAATCATTTCATTTTTTGAAAACGGACCATAATTATCATTTTGTTTTAAGATGTACCAAGCGCGATCTCTTAACGGATCTTGTTGGTGAATGACAGGCTTAGCGGAATTGATTGGATTTTTAAAGCTGCGGTTAAACAATGAAGTTAAGGGCGGAAATTCTAAAAGTAAAATCCACTCTTCATTTTTTTCATCATATATGTAGTCATTCCAATCAAGATTTTTATCGGTCAGTTTAGCTGACACTTCATCGAGCGTCCACGGCCCGCTTTGAATTCCTTGATGTGCTACAAAATATTTATACATTTAAACCCCAATAAATTAAATCGACTCTGCACTACAAAGATCGTGTCGGAGCCGAAGGGGTGTTGCTTGAATGTGGTTCATTCTGAAAAACTTTTCGACAGGAAAAGTTGAAATGAAACGGTTCGCAGCGTTAGGGCAAAGCCTAAGCGCTCGAAGTATTAGCCCACTTTTTTAAGAATCTCGTGTTGGGTTTCTTCGCTGGCTTGTGATTTTTTCCAGAAGCGGTGTGAATTTAAAAAGATTGTTGCCAGTTGCGAATCAAATTGAGTTCCGGCGCAACGTTTTAATTCGGCGTAGATAATGTCATCAGTCAAACCGGCGCGGTACGTTCGAGTAACGGCCATTGCGTCGTAAGTATCAACCACTGAAACGATGCGTGCTAAAATTGGAATTTCGTCGCCGACTTTTTTATCTGGGTAACCAGTACCATTAATAAATTCATGGTGAGCTCGCACAATCGGCTGAACGTCTTTAAAAAATTGGTGAGCCTCAGATAATGGTTTTATGAATTCTTCACTGGCTAAACTGTGACTTTTAATAATT
>JACMQO010000053.1 GCA_014376935.1 Bdellovibrio sp. | reverse complement strand
ATCTAAAGAAAGAACATCGTCTAAATCAATATCCATGAATTCTTCTTCGGCCGTTTTATGCTCGATCAGTTTAGTAATCGTGTCTTCATTCATATCTGTGCCGGCCGCACCTGAGCCGGCCGCCGTCAATTCAGGATTTAAATCCGCCGCCGAAATACTGTCTTCATTAAAATGAACAAGTGGCTCCGTGAACGCGATTTGAGTTCTTTCTGTTTGAGCTAATTCAGTCGCTGTCATCGCTTTTTCTTTTTTCATGATCATCTTAACTAGAACTCCAGATATCGGTAATGATTCAATCGTTAGGTCCCCACCCGCACGACGAACGCTTGATAAACTTTCTGTTAGGCCTAAACCCATATGCTCTGATTTAGACTTCGTGGTGTAGAACGGTTGCCAGATTTTTTCACCTTGCGATGAGCCGATCGACAAACCGATTCCGTTATCTTGAATTTCGATGACCGTATGCAGACCATCAATATCGTATGCACGAATCGTGATTTTTTTATCGTAAGTGTCAGTCATCGCTTCGACCGCATTACGCAAAAGATTTTCGAACGTCTTAATGAACGCGCCGTAATAAATCGGATACGTTAATGATGACGAAATATCTGTTTCAATTATTATTTTTTCTTGCTTAAAGACAACATCAAGATTGGCCAAAGCTTGTTTCAAAGGCCCCATCAAAGAATTATCGCTTAACGATTCAGTGGGTTCAGCAAAAGCTTGATGAGCACGGTCAACTGAATCCTCTCTGGTTTTTTGAATCAATTCAAATTCGCTTGATTTTGTAGGAGCCGGTTTCGTAGGAAGATCTGATTTTTGAATCACGCCGTTAGCGACTAGATTTTCTTGAACTGCAGCGTTTTCAGATTGCAAAGTATCTTTGAAAATTTGTTCGCGCTCTTGTTTTTTGTAACGCTCTACTTTTCTTTCTAATGGATCTAACCCGTAGAATAAAAGTCCAATTAAAACAAAACCAAAACCAGCTACTAAACCCACGACAGACCATGGAACAACCCAGGCCGCCGCGACCGCACGTCTAAGCGTATATGAAACGGCCATTAAGTTCGTGCCGGCAATTTCTTCTTTTTCAATGGCGTATTTTTTTGATGAAAGACTGTCTTCATCACTAAGACTTGCGATGTAGTCAGATTCTGTGTGCGCGACAAGAACATGATCATTCGTCACTAACAACGAAATCATTCGCCCGTCGCGGTCTAGATCGAAAAACTTTTGGAAGTAATCAGCTGAACCCACGACCGCAACTTGCTGTGGCTCGTTGTTATTAAAAATCAGCGCGACGTATTTTCCGCCAGAGCGGTCTTTGAAAAGGCGTGTTTGAATGGACTTCTCAGAAACATTTTTATGAACCGACAAAGCTTTATCTAAATAACCAGCGTTCCATTTTTCGGCCATCGTGCCCGAGCGCCCAACGATTTGTAAAACAGCGAAACTGCCATCGGTTCTTTTTTGCACGCGCGCTAAGGCGAAGAAAGGATCTAACTGCACCCAGTTGATTTGGTTTTCTTTGATATCCACGCTGTAACTAGAAACGACATTTTTAATCGTCGTGATTTGCGCGGCGACTGATGTCTTAATTGCGGTGATTTGTTTTTTGACTTGCGATTCGGCCTGAAACATTTTTTCTTGGCGATAGAAGTCGTTCATTTTGTAAAGCACTACCGAAAGCAGTAGTGCTAAAACTAAAGATAATTTTAGGACAAGGTTGTTCTTCATGTGCTCAGCATCCGTGCGTTATTCACAGTCTATATTCTATGTGTGTTTTCGGACAGGAAGCAACCGATCTGTTCGCTGGCCATGCGTTTTATTTTGGACAAATGCTCTTTTTAGGAATAATTTTTGGGCATGATAAAAGCTGATATTGTGATCGTAGGTTCGGGCGTTGCTGCCTTAGCTAGCGCACTAAAAATGGCCGCCGATAATTCAAAACCCGCTAAAAAAGTTTTGATTTTAACCAAAGATAAAGGCCCTTCTACCAACAGTGCCATGGCGCAAGGTGGAATCGCCGCCGTCATGGACACAGAAGACAGCTTTGAAAGCCATATCGAAGACACGTTGGTGGCCGGAGCCGGCCTTTGCAAACCAGACGTTGTCAGAAATATTGTCACACAAGCACCTGATAGAATTAAAGATTTAGTAAACTGGGGTGTTCGATTTGCCGCCGATCTAACTCGCGAAGGTGGCCATACTTTTCGCCGCATTTTACACTACGAAGACCAGACCGGAGCCGAAATTCACCAAAAGCTTTGGGCCCAAGTTTTAGCCAATCCAAATATCGAAGTTCTTGAACATCACTTCGCGATCGACCTAATTGTAAACAAACAAGTCGACCCATCAATCACAGGACCTACCAGTGTGGTTGGACTTTACGTTTTAGATAAAATCTCGAACGAAGTTAAAATCGTGATGTCAAAAGTTTGTGTTTTAGCTTCGGGCGGGGCCGGCAAAGTTTATTTGTACACATCCAACTGGGGCGGAGCCACGGGCGATGGCATCGCGATGGCTTACCGTGCTGGTGCCCGCGTTGCCAACCTAGAGATGATGCAATTTCATCCAACATGCCTGTATCACCGCGAATCACGAAACTTTTTAATTTCAGAAGCGTTACGTGGTGAAGGTGGAGAATTAATTAATTCAAAAGGCGAAGCCTTTATGAAAAAGTATCACCCACTCGGATCATTAGCCCCGCGTGATATCGTGGCTAGAAATATCGATGCCGAAATGAAAAAAACCGGAGAGCCTTGCGTGTATTTAGATATGCGCCACAAGCCCGAAGATTTTTTAAAATCGCACTTTCCGACGATCTATGCCAAATGCATGGAGTTCGGCATTGATATGAAAAAAGAACCGATTCCCGTTGTTCCGGCAGCCCATTATTTATGTGGCGGAGTCTTAGCTGACGTCGATGGACACACAGATGTGATCGGTTTATTCGCGATCGGTGAAACGGCATGCACAGGCCTTCACGGGGCCAATCGCTTAGCTTCAAATTCTTTGTTAGAATGTTTAGCGATGGCTCATAACTGCGCAGAAACTTTGAAAAAAGATTGGGATTTAATTACTTCAGAAACGGTCATTTCAAAAGAACCAAAAAAATGGACGAAACCTGATACCACAAATACGGACGAGATGATCGTCATCACCCACATGTGGGAAGAAATTCGTCGATTGATGTGGAATTACGTAGGCATCGTACGTTCAACAAAACGTTTAGAGCGCGCCCAACATCGCCTAAATAATATTTTATCTGAAGTGAAAGAATATTATTCGAACATGAAAATTCACAGCGATATTTTAGAACTACGTAACATCGCGATCGTCGCCAGTCTTACGGTTGAGTGCGCATTGAAACGCCACGAATCGCGCGGCATTCAGTATTCGCTAGATTATCCGCCTACAGATGAAGTTGTTGACTATCGAAAGCCGGATCCAACGGCTGAAGATACGATTGTGCTTCGCGGCCTTCACTAATTTTTTACTAAAGCGATATTTACTTCGCTGACTTTGGTAAGCGCTCTGCAACTTGTACAGTTGAGACTGTACAAGTTGCAGAGCGAGAATTAAGAAAGAACTTAATCGGCACTAAAAACAGGGTGAACCTCAAAAATACTGCCGCTACGCCGAAGCGGTGCATTACTAATCAGGAATTTTTTCTGTTGTCTAGACCTTGGTCTTCGCTGACTTTGCCGGGTTTAACTTTGACTTCATTTATCGCTTGGCTCACTCTTAAATGATGTACGAACGTTCTGAATTATTTTTTACAGGTTATGATGGCGCAAAACTTTTCATGCAAAAATGGTCGACCAAAAATGCGGTCGGAACTATTTTATTTACGCACGGTCAGGCTGAACATTCTGACTGCTATCATCGTCTGATCGATTCTTTTTCTGGAACCGGCTGGAGTTTTATCGGCTGGGATTTACGTGGCCACGGAAAATCAGAAGGGCTTCGCGGTTATGCGAAAGACTTTAACGAATTTGTTTCTGATTACTCTATTTTTTTAGACAAATGTTTAAGCTTAAATGAAGTGAACTCGAAGCCCGTTCTATTATTAGGTCATTCAATGGGTGGCTTGATTCAAACGTGCGGCTTATTAGAAAATAAATACTCTGAAAAATATCCGAACATCGCTGGGCAAATTTTAAGTTCGCCCCTTTTTGGTGTCGCCATTGACGTTCCGGTTTGGAAAGATAGCGGCGCTACCTTTATCAATGCTTTATTACCAAAATTAACCATGAGTAACGAAATTAAAAATGAACAGCTAACCCGCGACGTTGAAGTGATGCGCGAATACGAAGCCGATACTTATCGCCACGGTCGCATTAGCTCTGGAGTTTATTTAGGTTTTAAACGCGAATTTCCAATCGTATTAGCGCGTGCTTCTGAAATTAAATTACCTAGTTTTTTAAGTGTTTCAGATAGTGATCCTGTGATTTCAAGCGAAGCCGCTTTGAAAGCTTTTGATTTAATTGACACGAATATTAAAGGTTTAAAAATTATCGAAGGTGGACGTCACGAACTTTACAATGATATTTGTCGCCAAGATGTATTTAAAGCCGTGATCGATTTTGCGGACCAATTTCGCCAAACAAAATAAGGACAGGAACTATAATGTCGATTCTACGATTTGCAATTTCTCTATTTTTTGTTTTCACGGTTTCTTCTTGCGTGACACGTTTACCGATGCCCGCGGGCGTTCCTGATATTTCGGAAACGGCTTACGAAGCGTTAGTGATAAAAAAATCTAAAAAAATTGAAGTTTACGATGGCTTGTATAACAAATTAACCGTCAATGCGATTTGGATCGATTCTGAAATGAGCGAAGGTTATTTAGCGCACTCGGCCCGCTTAGCCCAGTGGCAAGAACCGTTTTACCGCGAAGAAAAAAATAAATTAGTCATGAAGCACTCAGGTAGTACAGAATTTTTCGTTAGCTTTTACACGCCCGAGCGCCGTCACGCTGATTTGTCACAAAGTAAAGCGTTATGGAAAATTTATTTAGATGTGAATGGTCAGCGTTACGAAGGCAAAGCTACGAAAGTAAAAGGCTTACTTTCAGAGATTCAAGCTTCGTACCCGTCTCATAATCGTTGGTCGGTTCCGTACATGATTTCATTTCCGGTCGCTACGGCGATCACCGAAAACAAACCGGCCATTCTTACGTTTACCGGCGCGGTTAGTACGGCTCAGATTAAATACTAAATTTAGCGTTTAAAAGCTTTTTGCACGCCCATGTTGAATAGGCTTGGGAAGTGTTTGGCTAATCCGAACACGGCGCCGGTGGTGCCGACGGGTTCTAAGTGGGTTAAATCTTTTTCAACCGCTTTCAGAATTTTTTGCGCGTAAATTTCTGGTGGGATGTGATCCTGCGGTACGGTCATATTTTTCGAATACAACACGTCGATTTCGTCGAACATGCGCGTTTTAATTCCGGGCGTGAATAAACACAATGTGCTAACACCCGTTCCTTTTAATTCTTGTTGAATGCAATCTGTAAAAGCCCACACGGCGGCTTTTGAAGCCGCGTAGGTCGAGGCACACGGAAAATGCATGACCGCTGAAACCGATGAATGATTAATAATTTTTCCAGAACCTTGCTTTACCATTTGCGGGATGACCCCGTGAGATAATTGAACCAAGGCATTGATGTTCACCTGAAACATTTTATAAATGTCGTCGATGCTTTGTTCTTCGATTAAACCACCCGTTAACTGACCGGCGTTGTTAAATAATAAGTCGACTTTTTTTGATTGTAAGATTTGAACTAGGTGATCAACACCCGCGCGGGTCGACAGATCGGATTCAATAATTTCGACAGATGCCGCACCCGCTTTTTTGAGCTCGGCCGCTAACTTTTCATCGTTTTTTCGAATGGCAATAATCAAATGCGCTTTCTGCTGAGCGCAGGCTTCGGCGAATGCTTTTCCGATACCGCGATTAGCACCCGTAATGACGACGTATTTATTTTTAATTTGCATTTGTTAAATTCCCCACTGTTTTTTGATCTGAGCTTCTTCTTCGTCCGATGAGACCTTCTTAAACTTAACACCTGGTCGGCCTTTGACAACTGCTTCGCACTCGGACCAAGTTTTGTGGGTTTTAAATGTGCCATTCACCAAACTTAAATACCAAGACGGTTTTTTGGGGCCCGCATCCGCTTTTTTAGCTTCTGGTAAGGGCTTTTTTTCTGGCAGGTTAAAAATATCGAAGTGATAATTTTCAGCTTTACCGTGGTATAAATCGATATACGTATTTTTTGACATCGCGACCGCAAGCTGGTCACAGCGTTCATTACCCGGAATACCGGCATGGCCTTTAACGAAATTCCACTCAAGGTTTACACACGGAGCTTTCGTCTTAAACTGAAAAAGAACTTGATCCATTTCTTGCCACAGATCGGGGTTCGCAATCGGTTCGTTCGTTGCGCCCTTCCAGCCTTTTTTCTTCCACCCAAAAAGCCACTGCGTTGATCCGCGGATTAAGTAAACCGAATCGGTGAAGATTTGTAGGCTTTGCACACTGTTTAAATGCTTGGATTGAAGGATTAATTTAAATGCTTCTAATATCGCAGAAATTTCCATGCGATTATTCGTCGTCTTTGGAAAACTTTCGGCTAGCTCTTGCACGTTGCCGTCAGGGAATAGAATGATAGAGCCGTAGCCCCCTGGGCCTGGGTTGCCCGAGCATGCACCATCGCCGTAGATCAAAAATTGTTTTTCAGTCATAAGTAAACATCCAGTTTAAAAGAATTTTCCGCAACTCTTATTTGTTAAGAAATTCGCTACATTCAGCAATGCGAAGCGGCGGGTATTTGCACTTTACCATTGATTGAATTTAAATCTCAAGTGAGAGTGATAAAAATTTCCAATTTGGAAATCAACCATACACACAAGGAAAAACAAATGAAAATTTCTATGATTATTTCTGCAGCTTTATTATTAGGTGCTACTGCTTTCGCGGCTGATGCTGAACACAAAGCAACTGCTGACACTTCAAAAAATCCAGTAACTGGAACAGTAACTGAAAAAACTGAAGTTTCTGCTAAAGAAGGCGACCATAAAATGAAAAAAACAACTAAAAAGAAAACTCACAAAGACGGTTCAGTTGAAAAAACAACTGAAACTAAAACTGAAGCTCCAGCAACTCACTAGTTGTTAGTTTTAGATTTTAAAATCTGAAAAAACGAAAGGACGACCGCAAGGTTCGTCCTTTTTTTTTATTTAAAATTTCTTTTAACGAATTACAGCCGAAGTTCGATGACGATTTTTTTTAGATCATTCGGCCATGGGGTTAAAGGCTTACTGCCTAAGGCATCCCAGGCTTCCATTAACATGCGCGTGTCATTTTCAATAATCATGGGTGGGCCACACACTTTTTTCAATTCATCAATTCGGCGCATGATACGAATAATGCGCACCCAGTTTGAATAATGCGGATCTTGTGATTTACGATCAAAAGTTGAAATAAAATCAGGCGTTCTTTTTAAAATAATTTCGGCCGTTTGATCGGGACTAAAACCAACATCCGAAGCGTGCAGAAAAACCGCCAGCACATCATTATCATGCATGCCTTTTACTTTTCGTTCTGAAATATAAACCGAATCACAATAAAGATGAGTCCCCTCAGGCGTTTTATCAAATTCAATAATTGTATTCGTCGCCAAAGGTTGCGTTCCATTATTGGCCACAAGCTCTTTCGCATATAACATCAACGGTGCCGAATTATCGGCTTCAGCAAAAATAAAAATACGCCCGTCCATTTTTTCAGAACCAGCCACTATTAAACGTTGCCCATTCAAATCCATCTCAAGATCAAAAGCCCATACGCCAGGTTTATCACCCACCATCGTATACGATGAACCTAAAATTTGCCCCAACATCTCGGCCGAATTTCGAGCGGCCAAACTGTATTCAGATTCTTTAAAAGGCATTGCTGCAGCTGACATCCATAAACTCCAAGGTTCTATAGATTCATTCTATCAGCGAGCATACGGCATATCTACTGGCCCAAAGTACAGACAC
This sequence comes from Bdellovibrio sp., assembly GCA_014376935.1. Classification (GTDB taxonomy): domain Bacteria; phylum Bdellovibrionota; class Bdellovibrionia; order Bdellovibrionales; family Bdellovibrionaceae; genus Pseudobdellovibrio. Next base: position 14,492 of record JACMQO010000053.1, on the reverse strand, counting down.
AATAAAAGAGTTTTTCTTCACACGCAAAAGGATACGAGTTCCGCTCTGAAAGAGCGGCTGTCCGAGAAGCCTTTTGCGTGTGAAGAAAAACTCGCTCGCCGTGACGTGTACTACTTGGTGACCCCACCCCGACTTGAACGGGGATCTAACGTTTAGGAAACGCTGGCTCTATCCAGTTGAGCTATGGGGTCTTTGATTTTTTTGATTCGTCTAAAGTATATCTATATTTAGAGCAAAAAAATTAAGTCAACCGACGGATCTGAATTAAACAGCCGGCGGATTTGATCCGCCATTGTTATTAGAAGCCTTATTTTTTCCTACATACAGATTTAATTTTGTAGCGATCGATCGCAAATAGTCATCATCACGAAATTTAATTGAAAAAGGCTTTCCAGTTTGAATACATTCATCTAATTCGCGTTCTAGGCGAAATAAAGGGCCCGCAAATTTATTCGTGAAATGAAGCAGAAAGTAAAGGCCGATTAAGCTGTTAAAAAAGATCGGAACTAATATCGAAAGGTACAAAAAGCTTTTCCACCAATTTAAAATACGGAAGTCGATCACGATATTAATCGGAAGCTGAGTCTTCCATTCTAAATACCACATCGCCGCTAACAAGCCCAAAACCTGAATCAGCGCTAGGCCCGCCAACAAAAAGATCATATTTTTTAAAATAGGAACTTGAATTTCTTTATATATCAGTAGTTGGCGTCTTTTAAAAAAGTTCTTCATGCTCATAAGCTAATTACAAACAGGGTCATCCTAAATTGCAAGCGATTTTAGTCTAGTTAGAACAAACTAGATACGGCTTCGGGTACAATTTGTGTGAATTCGGTCAAGGTATCATACGTCCGAACTAAAGTCTTTTGCTCGAGTGGGTAGACCACAACCAGGTTAAGTTTAGCATCCGTCGCGATCATTTTCATTCGGTACAAACAGGCCGCGTAGAATACTAATTGCTGATAGGCCTTTTCGGCGTACGTCGAACGACCTGTTTTGTAATCTAGAATGTAAATATCGTCACCGACTACTCCCCATAAATCGATTTGCCCCTGAAGAACGCCATTTTTTGTTTTGATTCCGAAACCCCATTCAGCAAAACCTTGGGTGATCAATTCTTTCAGTGGTAATTGGGTCTGATTCAGCAAATAATCGATCGACTTCTTTTCTTCGCTAGAAAAATTATATTGCAGAGAATTCAATAACCCTTCGTTTTTCGCGTACAGCTGTAAGGATTCAAAAATACGATGCAAGTCAGTCCCTTTTTTTGCCCGTAGCAAATCTGTAATTTTTGTATCGAAATTAGTCTCGCTAGAATTGTCGCCGGTTAAGCCCGATGTTAACGAATCCGTCACGCTGACCTTCGTAAGAACTTTCGAGGCTAAGTTTAATTTTGATTTGATCGGCGTTGATTCTGGTTTCACGCGCGCGAATGCATCCACCTGGTCGTTAACGTTAACTGAAACTAAGTCATATTTTTGCTCATCATACGTGCCCACTTCGGGCCAGAATGATTTTTTTTGCCATGATGATGAAGACTGACGCGATTTAGTCTCGGCGACTAAAGTTAAAGCTAAACGTGCACGTGTTAACGCGACATAAAGCATTCGTTCATGCTCTTCTTGCTCTTTGGTATTAAAATTTTGACGAAGAGTTTGTGCCCAGCGACTGACAACACTTTTAGATTCATCTAAAACGAATGGCGCTAAGCTCATCTTTTTCTGTTCAAAATTAATCGCCAGAGGTTGATATAAAGTTAATAAAGGCTGCTCAGAAAAACCCACTACGATCACATGATCAAACTCTAAACCTTTTGAAGCATGAATTGTCATAAGACTAACTCGGTCTGGCTGCGAAACCGGAATGGCTTCTGATTGCGAAGAACCCAAATCCGATTGTAAGAACTGAAAATTTTCTGCAATAAAACGACCCAAAGAAAACCCAGCAGTGCCTTCGGATTGTTTTAAGTGGGTAAATAATTTCCAAAAATTCGCTTCTCGTTTACCCGAGCTGTCGTAGGCCGAAGAAAAATCTAAAAAGCCACTGGCTTTCACAAACTGAATCAAGGCTTCACTAACCCCAACCTTTTGATACGCTTCAAGGTAACGCATCAGCTGATGAACAACCGGGGTATTGGCTTTCAGTTGGTTCAGCGTCAGCCACAATGAACGGTACTCTTGGAGTTTAACCGATGTCGTGACCGAAGAAATTTCTAAATCTGTTAAATAAGCCCAAGGACTTCGTAGCAACAAAATCAAATTTTCATTATCATGGGGGTTTACTAAGAACTTTAACATCGCGATCAGATCTAAAATCTCTCGCTTTTGATCAAAACCGGCTGAAATTTGTAATTGCACGGGAATATGAGCTTTGTGCGCCAGGCCCGCAATTTTTAAAAGATTTGCATTACGACGTGATAACACGCAAATATTTTTTGGACTGACCCCAGATTTTAATAATTGAACAATATGACCTAATACCGCGGCCGATTCTTCAGCGGCTTGAATAAAGGTGATTTTAGATGAAGTTAATTCTTTTTCTGGATTCACTTTCATCGGTTGAAATTGCGGGCTTACTTTTTGAAAATAGTCGTTAATAAAAAACATCAAGCTGGGCTGACTGCGGTAGTTGGTATCTAAAAATTTTAAATTTAAAGAATTATCCGCCGATTCGGCCAAGGCTTGCTTTTCTAAAAAGACTTCTGAACGAGCCCCGCGAAATAAGTAAATACTTTGTTGCGGATCACCCACGATAAAGTGTGGTTTATTTTTAATGATTGCATCTAAGATTTCAACCTGAATGGGTGATGTATCTTGAAATTCATCAATCATGTAATAGTCAAAATTTTGCGAAAATTCAGCTACCGCGTCTGGATGATTACGAACCAACTGTAAAGAAAATAGTTCTAAATCATTGATCGTGATTTCGCCCGTTTCGTTTTTCTGCTCTTGGTCTAAAACAAAAACCTGGTGAACCAATTTAAAAAATAAAGAATTTAATGACTGATGACTTTGAAAATAAGCTTTGGTGTCTGACGATGATAAATCAAACGCATCCCAAAAGTTTTCGATTTGATCGTTGATCTCTTGATCAAACGGGGGTTTCTTTTTGCTAAATGCGGGTTTCTTTGGCTTTTCATCATAGAAGGCTAGGATCTGCTCGATATCACCTTGTTCTAAAAGCACCTGCATTTGTTTTAAATAGTTAAAATAATTTTGCCATGATTCAGGAATTGCGAATCCGTTTTCTAAAATAGAAATCAAAGCATCGTTTAAAGACTTTCGCTTGTCGGACGAAGTCGCTTCAAGCTGGGCTTCAGAAATAAACTGCATATCCGGATCTTGCTTAATAGCCTCTAACCCCTGCAAAACAAAATCCACTAAACGAATAAATGAGTAATGCTCTAATATTTCTAAAAAAGAATTTTCTTTTTTTAGACAATTACGAATCACTTTTTTTAGATTCTTCTTATAAAGATTTTGATCAATGATCTTAATACCTTGAGGTAACCCCAAGACATCGGCATTTTCTTGAACCAGCATCGTTAACAGCCCGTGAATTGTTGATATATGCACGTGGCTTTTTTTGTTGATGTGTTGAAATAGCTTTTCATCATTGCGCTCAAGAGCCTTAACGCTAAGACGTTCTTTGACTTCTTGAGTGGCTTTACGGGTAAATGTCGTAATCGCCACCCGCGGCAAACGATTATGTCTCGCATTAAAATGCTCACACAGCTCGATAAACGTACGAATCAGGGTGGTGGTTTTACCCGCGCCGGCTCCGGCTCTGATCAGCAAGGACTGGGTCATTACATCAAATGAGGGGCTCGACATATTTGACTCCAGTTACAGGTTGAACATAGTTTTGGATCTTCTGGCTTAGCCGAAAAATCAAACTGATTTAATTTTTCCATTAACGTATCTAATAATTCAGAGAATTCTTTTTTAAGTTCTATTTTTTGATCCGCCCCGGCCAAGCTTTTCTTTTTACGTAACGTTTCTAAAAAACGATCGTGGAATTCAGGCAGCATGAAGCCTTTACCAAAATCGAACTTACGGTAATCATAATAGACAGAGGCGATCACCGGTTTTGGTGAATACAAAGAAACTTCGCACGCAATCAGGTAAAGTAATAATTGAAATTCGCCGTTTGTAATCCAATCGGCATAATTTTTCAAATCAGCCGTAGATGATTTATAATCATAAACGATAAGGCCATCAGACGATTCATCGACACGGTCAATACGGCCCTTAAACTTAATAAAATGTTGGCTATTTTCTGAAGTCGGTAAAAAATCTTTCTTATCAATATCGTAAACCAATTCAAAAGATTGCTCGGTCGCCTTATTTGCTGCTTGAAACCGTTTACTTTCGAACGCCATAAACTGGGTGCCTATTTGCATCAGTTTATTTTTTTGAATCGTCCAAAGTAAATCGTCATAAGGATAAACTTTAAGCTGTATCCTTTTTTCATCTAAGAATTTAGCCATCGATTCACCAACTTCGGCAACCGATAGGCTAGCCGGAACTAGTTTTACTAAATGTTCAAATAGATGATGCAGCAAACTTCCTTTTTGCCGAGGATCCAAATCAACCGCTACCTGCGGCAAATCTTTCAGTCGAAAAACTTTCTGCGCCAACAATTTGAAAGGACACTTCCAGTACTCTTCTAATTCAGATGGGCTTAGGCTTTCAAATGCCGCGACCGGAACGTGGTTAGCATCCATCGTAAAATCTTTTTTAAGACCCGCAAGGCTAATATCTGCAGACTTGTAGCTATCAATTTTTGCTAAAGAGTTCGCATCATCTAATTCGATATGCTGTAAGTACGTTTGAATTTCATCATGCCGAGTTAATGCCGGAACGGCCACATCGTGTTTAGCATTTTTTTCTAAGAAAAATAATGACGGCGTTAAAGGTTCGGCATCAAAACTAGAGTTGGAACAAAGGTAAATTTTGTGCGCCGTTTTTTTATCAAGCAGCCAGCGGGTATTAAAATCGTAAAAGCTTTCTTCGGGGTAATCCATCGCAAAATCGAACTGCGTTTTAAGTTCAAAAACATCGGCCGTCGAAATTAAATTCTTTTTGGGCGTTAATAAAGATTTTTCATCTAAGCCGAGCCAAATTTGATATTGGCTTTCAGACAAGTGCGACGACATAAGAGGCAGTATCTGAAGGCCCTCGGGTTGACTTAATTCGATTTTGATTTCTTTACTGTTGATGCAGCTTTTTAAAAATTGCAGCCATTTATTGAAATACGTTTGTACATCTGAACTACGCGATAAAAAATCTTTGAAAATAGTTTCAAATAAATTGACCTGAATATCGGCCTGTTCCGAAGCATGAAGCTTAATCGTCTGCATCCAGAACTGCACAATCAGGGCTAAGAATTCAGGGCGCCCCATCGGCTTACTAGAGTCTATTTTTTTGTAAAAAAGACTTTTAATCTTTTCATCACGTGCAAGATCTGAATCATCATAAATTTGGTAAAATAGGGCTTTAAAATTTTCAAAATTAAAACTTAAATTCGATGATTTCGAATACAAAGACGTTTCTAACGAATCCCAACTGACGTCTGAAGTTAAATTAGCGCAATAGGCTAAAAAGTTTTGAACAAATCCTAAACTATTTAATTTAACGACGTGATCTTTTTGGTAAATAAGCCCTTCTTCGTCTAAGAAATATTTTAAAACTGGCCAGTATTTTTCAACCTGCGATGAAATAATAGAAATATTTACTAAAGAAATTCCGGCATCAAACCACTGTCTAGCCTGCGCCACCGCAAATTTAACTTCGGCTAATTGAGTCGACAATCGAACGAAATCAGTCGTTGATGATTCAGAAGTAGCAACCATCGGGGCGTCATCTTTTTTAACCGCGCCGTAGCCCGCATTATCATGATAAGTCTTTAATAGAAAAGAATAGCGATTCGCGAAAGTGGGTTCTGGCCAAATGATTTTGACGTCGATTTTTTGCGACAGGGTTCTGAACAAACCCATTTCGACAGAGCTCATCTCGGTTCCAAGATCGACGACCAGGTCAGCCTTCCAATCAAATTGTGCGATGTCGACTGTTTGCAAATACGAGGCGATCCACTGGCTATCGATTATTTTATGTTCGCCAACGATGTAGGTCATGCAGGCACGTGATAGCAAATGCCAGCGTTGCCATTTTTTAACTTTGTCTTGCTTAGAAAACCATTCACTTAAAATGGTATCACTGGCTGGATGAAGTAATATCGGAGCTAATTCATTTAAGTAAGCCGCTAATGTTGAGGATTCAGACGATTTTAAATCTAAATCAGATCCAAATTTTTCAACAAAATTATCCACAACGATTTTAATAAATTCTTTCGATACGACTTGAATATGCGGTGCTAAACGACGTAACGCAATTTTCCAAAAATCACTGGCCCGCAGAATACTGGTTTCTAAAAAGAAACCCTGCTTTTCAATCAGGGCTTTTTGAATTTCATTTTTTGATTTTAAATCTGAAACAATCCAGGTTTGCGCACTAGCTTCATTCTGTTTTAGAAAATGAAAAATTGAGTTCGGGCTGTTGATCGGATGAAACTGAAGCATGAAAAAACATTACACTATCTTCGCTGCTTTAGTCTTCTACTTTTACCGTCTGTGTCTTTCAATTTGAATGTCTGATCAAGATCAATCTCTAGGGTTAAGCTGTAGATAACGCGGTCACTACGAATTTGCCCCGCGGTCGTTCCCAATTCGCTAGAATAGTAAGCCATATCAGCGCGCAGCAGCCAAATATTGATGCCGCCACCATAGGTAAAGTAGCCTTGATTTAAACCTGCACGCACATCAAACAATCCAAAAGAAAGCTCGGTTCCGAAATGCAATTTTTTACTGATGCTTTCATCGGGCGTGGTAATATTTGAGTATTCAAAAGCGTTCGTCCAACCCAACCCAATCAGTTCAGATTGCGTAGAAATACCTAATGTTAAATTATCACCCTGTGACGGTGGGGCCGTTGTTCCTTCGGTCTGCGTGAAGGTCGTGCGACCGACATCTTTCCACATGACACTGACTGTTGGCATTAGCGGGATCGGCAGCGTTGTGACAAAAGAAAGATCTAAAGCGTTGGCGACGCCTTTATCTTGAAATTTACTTTGTAATAACGTCTTCACATCTGATCCGACTAAATCAGTGACCAAAATATCTTTGCTACCACCTAACCGCGTGACATGACGATAAGCAATACCCAAAGACGTTTGCGGACCAATTGGAATGCCCCCGCCAAGGACATATCCATAATCACTAATTAAGTTCGCGTTAAATGTTGGAAACGGGGGGTTATTAAAATTTAATAAAGTGTAATTATCAGTGTAAACGCCGAAGCCAACGTAGGGCATTGCAAAACCCGAACGTCCTCCGATACTGACATAAGCGTTTTTTCCATACAAAGAATTAATGTCGGCGGCCGTTAAGGTGTTACCGCTATTTTTATAAATATCGTAAATACCTTTTGTATCGGTCGAATAAGCCGCATCAACGTCGGCAATTAAAAAATCAAATCCTTCAACGCGTGTTAGTACGGCCGGATTATAAAATAAACCGTCTGCGCCCCGAACAAACGACATGTATGTTCCACCCATCGCCATTCCGCGCGGATTGATTCCTTGATTATAAAGCTCGGCGGCTGAAACATTTTGTAAAACGAAACTGAATAATAAAATTGAAATTAAACTTCTTGTCATGGGCACGCCGTCGCAATCTGGGCTGCTTGACCGTTCGTGACGATGGGGCCGACGCCGTATTCAACCGTGTTTAATAAATTTCGAATCGCGACACGTAAAGGCGCGGTGATGGCCGTTGGATCTGTGATCGAACAACTTGTGACCCCTGGAATCGAAGTACATATCGTGATTAAGTCATTAATCGAAACCTGTGAACTTGATCCTAATTGACCGACGGTTAAGTATGAAAAATTTTGAATCATATTCCCTAATCCTAAAATAACAAAATCAATTTGATTATCGGTCATCGCACACACGTTACCTTCAACGGTGCCGTTTCCATTCGTCGGAGTGATATCAACAGATGTTCTAACTTCAGAGCCCATCAGTGACATCCCAACCACTGCGGCAAATGCATTTTCGTTCGACGTTCTTTGCGCCGTGGTTCCGATCGCTTGCAAAGTAGTTAAAGATTGTAAGCATGACGCGGGATCAGCCGCAATGCCGACAAACGGGGTCATCATGAGTTTAAACGCCGTGCCTGAAGTCGCATGCGATAAGCTATTTAAATAAAGCACAAAGTTAAGCCCGCACTTACCGGCATAGGCGCTGGCTAGAACATCTTTTGTTGAAACTTGGGCTTGCCCAGTCGCCGTCATTTTTAAAGTGATGATATCGATTGCTGTTTGATAATCAAAGGCGTTGACGGCTTGTTTCGCGTCTACTAACAACGATTGATCAGAATCAGTCGCGGCCGAGTCTTTAAATACGTTCTTAGAACAGCCGAAGGCCATTCCAAGAAACAATATTATTTTTAAAAGACGAAGGCCGTTTAATTTCATTTTTAAAACCTTAATGAAAATTTAGTATTGTAGCGTCTGTCTTCACGAGGTGTGTCTGCGGTGCCAATTTCTTCGCCGTAGGTCGCGATCTGCCATTGGAAGTGCTCGCTGGCAATTTCGAATCCGGCTGTGTAGTACCTTTGATTATACCCTGCTCTGACGAATAATAGATCATGATAATTGATCTCTAATCCAGCGTGCATTCGTTTCGCAGAGTCTGTGTCATTTCTAGAATTTGCTAAATCACTGTATTCTAAAGTCCACACCGAACGTATCCCGTTGCCATGAATCGGAAAAAGTGTAGCTGCCACATCGATCGATTGTTTGACCGTTTCAGGACGCGAAGTTGTGCTCATGCGCACGCCGTCTTTTTTATCAAACGTTGTGCCTCCGACATCATGGACAACCGCGCCAATCGTTGGAAGCATTTCCAACGGCGCTTGTAGCAATAAGCCACCATCAAATGCAATGGCCGTTCCTTCAGAAGCGATCGAAGCCAGATCTAAAGCGCCCGAAGTGGATAACGTCGAATTATTCACTTCGATACGATTAATAATTTTAGCACTGCCACCGATTTTAATACGCCCATCGAATAATCTTAAGTCTGTTCCCATGATCGCGCCCATATCGCTTTGGTATTTTGTATCCATCTGCGTTCCGGCCGTATTCATTTCTGCGCTGACTTCGTTTTTATAGATTAAGCCAAAACCGAAATTCCGACGTACAAATGACGGGGTTAATTGCGCCTTACCGTGATAATAAGTTCCGCGATTTGAATCTAACGAATTTTTAATTTCTGAAATATCAAAAGCTTTCGATGTTGATCCTGAAGACACTTGATTGGTGAAATTTTTAGAGGCTTCTAATTCGGGATCTAAGATTGTTCCGTAAAAATCACGGATGCTTCCTAAGTTCGCGGGATTTCGAAATAGCGATGTTTCATCGCTGGTAATCGCAATGCCGGCGCCGCCCATCCCTAACGATCGGGTGTTGTTATAGAATTCGGTCCATTCGTTTACGGCCAAAGCATTTGCGCCGAAATAACCTACTAAAATAAATGCGCATCGTGCGCGTAATGAAATCCGTTTCATATGTATATCTTATCGTAATATTCGGCCGTAACTTGAGTCACAATGAGACATACCGTGCGAACGTCTAGGTCTTTTTTTTAGTCCGCGACAAAAGTCTACCAATTATTTACCTGAAAAAGAAAATCTTAAAATGCGATGATTATTATGATCAGCGACGTAAATAGTGTCATTGCGCTGATTTGGCGCCTTTAACGATCAAAGCGTACGAACCACCATCAGCTAAATTTGATAAGGAATAACGATTTCAAGCTCTGCAATGCGCTATAGCAGATCGTTTCAGGTCATTTAGTAATTTCTAATTTTAATTACTCGAGCTTGATCTAAAATATACATACGCTTATTCGTTGGATCAATAGCGCCTACTGCGGGTTGCGAAAATTCCGCGGAACCTGTTCCCGATTTGTAAGTGCCACCAACACACCAACTTTTTTGGCCACCTGCCAAACATGTTCCCGCTTTTACGGTCGATGAACCAATTGTGCCGATGTAAGCGCCGGTAGATAAAGTAAACTTTTGAATATTTGAAGCCAACTGATCGATCACAAATAATAGATCGCGGCCCGAGTCGACAAGTACGGCTTTGGGTCCTAAAAACTTTCCATCCCCAGCGACGGCCGAATAGGTTCCGCCCGTGCACCAGCCATTTTGTTTTCCGACAATGCATGTACCTGTCGCTGCCGTCGAGTTACCGATCGTACCAACAAAGGCTCCGGTGGATAAAATAAATTTTTGCAAACGCCCGTTATCACGATCCGTGACGTAAAGACGATCGTTCGCGGTATCTAAACTCATGGCGCCATTCATGTTCATACCGCCGTCAAGCGCACCGCCCGCACTAAAAGTTCCGCCAGTACACCAGGTTGTTTGCGCACCCGCGATGCATGTTCCAGCCGCTGTTGATTTTCCGATTGAACCTAGAAAAGCTCCCGTTGATAAATTAAATTTTTGTACACGGTACCCAAAACCATCCATCACGTACATTCTGTTATTCGCAACGTCGACGCCAAGATTCACCACGGAATTAAAAGTGCCGTCGCCAGATGCGGCACTAAACGTACCGCCGGTACACCACGCCGTTTGTTTTCCGGCGATGCAAGTTCCTGAAGCTGTCGAGTTACCAATCGCGCCAACAAAGGCGCCCGTTGATAACACAAATTTTTGTACGCGTACTGAGTCACCGACGTACAGTAGATCATTGACCGTATCAATCGCGATCGAATACGGAGTCGACAGCTGACCATCGCTACCGCCTGCCGAAAATATTCCGCCCAAGCACCAGCCGTTTTGCTTACCAGCAACGCATGTTCCTTTGGCGACCGAATTACCAATGGTGCCAATCACTTGGCCCGTTGAAATTTTTAGTTTAATAATTTTGTTAATTGAAGCATCGCTCACGTAAAATAAATCATTCGAGATATCCATCGCGATGCCGGCCGGGTTATAAAACGCTCCGTCAAAGGTTGCTGGGTTCGAAGCAAAATCACTTGGCGTCTGATTCCAATTTGCGGTCGGCACAACAACCTTACCGATCGAACCTAACGGCGCTAACGTCGATAAATTCAGTCGCTGAATGCGAACTGAATTGTCTCCGATATAAAGTCGGCTATTTGTATTATCGACCGCAATCGCGTACGGGCCATTGAAAGCGCCGTCTTCTAAACCTATTTCGAAAGTTCCACCGGTGCACCAAGCTGACTGTATGCCGGTAACACACGTTCCAGCGGTCACATTTGAGCGCCCGATCGATCCTATATACGCGCCCGTTGACAATGTAAATTTCTGCACGCGCGAATTTCCGCTATCAGTGACGTACAACAAATTATTGGTCGGGTCGGCCAACAAGCTGCTGCCCCCTGCAAACTGTCCGTCGGTTGTACCTGTGCTAAATGTTCCGCCCGTGCACCAACTGTTTTGTTTTCCAGCGACGCAGGTTCCGGCCGCCGTTGACTTTCCAATCGATCCGACAAAGGCTCCGGCTAACGTAAATTTTTGAATACGGTAACTACCATCCGTGACGTATAAAAAACTATTCGTTGTATCGACCGCTAAGGCTCCACCCGTGCCAAATCCACCGTCGGTCGTGCCGGAAGTAAAAACTCCGCCCGTGCACCAACCCGCCTGTTTACCCGAAACACAGGTTCCGCTAGCGGCAGACCCTTTACCGATCGCGCCCACGTAGGCCCCAGTCGATAATGTAAATTTTTGAACGCGGTTATTGAAAACTTCTGAAACGTACATCGTATTATGAACCGTATCGATCACAAGACCTAACGGGTAAAAAAATCCCCCGTCGCTAAAGCTGAGTGAAAAAGTTCCGCCTGTACACCAAGCAGTCTGTTTACCCGACGCACATGTTCCCGAAGCGGACGAACCGTAACCGATCGCGCCGATGAATGCGCCCGTCGTTAAATTAAATTTCTGAAGGCGGTTATTCCCCATATCCGAAACATACAAAGCGTTACCAGCAATATCAATCGCTAAGCTACTTGGAGAGTAAAATGCCCCATCGGCAGTTCCCGATACAAAAACACCACTGCTATCGCACCAACCTATTTGCGAACCTAGAATACAAGTCCCTGCAGCAATGCTTGAACTTCCGATCTGTCCTAAAAACAAACCGGTTGATAATCTTAATTTTTGTATCCGGTTATTTCCGTTAGCGGCAACATACATCAAATCATTCGTCGTATCGACTGCGATCTGTGTTACCCCCGAAAACTGACCCGCTGCAGAGCTGGACGCAAACATTTTGTTCGAATTATATCCGGTTAATTTTGCATCGACCGCACCAATAAAACTAAAAATCAAAGATTGAACATTCGCATAAAATGGAGATAAGGAATAAATGGCATCGGCTGGCCATGACGCCGTTAAGGCGAAAAACACTATAAAAAAAAATTTTAACTTGCGACGTAACATTTCGCTTACGCGCTGAAAATGATTCCTGTTGTTCACAGATTTCTTATCGGTCCTTATATGAAATTTCTTGTGTCCTATTATGAGATTATTAAATAAAAATCTATACTGCGTATCAAAATAACAAAGACTTTAGTCAAGCCACGGGCGATATTCAGCACGCCAACCATTGGTAAAATAAACTTTTGGACACGGTAATTATAAAATTCTAAAAAGCACAAAAGATCGTTGAAAAATTAAATTAACGTTATTTTTTTCAGAAGCGATTCAATTTGAATTCTTAAACTATTTATTGTGGTGGAATTGTCGATGCAATGCTGGGCTAATGGAAGCTTTTCGATCAACGGCAATTGTGAATGGATACGTTCATAAGCTTCTGTTTCTGATAAGTTATTACGAGCCATCAACCGACTGATCTGCGCTTTCGAATCACACCAAATTAAGATAGTCGTATCAAATTGACGTTGCAGATTTTTTTCAAAAAGAAGTGGCACATCGTAAAAACAAAGTCTATGACCCGTTTTTTGATAGCCCGTTTTTTGTTCGGCCACGACCGTTTGAATAATTGGATGCAGTAAACTTTCAAGGCGTAATTTTTGCGATTCTGATTTAAAAATAATTTTGCCTAATTTTTTTCGATCTAACGTTTTATCCAATTGTAAAACATCTGATCCAAACTCTTGAACAATCGCTTCGTACCCAGGCTGACCTATTTGCGAAATTTGATGTGTGATCAGATCCGCATCGATCACGGGATAGCCGGCCTGTTCAATAATCTTTTTCGCTGCTGATTTTCCGGTAGCAATACCACCGGTTAGTCCGATCCATCTCATGTCAAAAAGGCTAGCATATTATTTTGCTGAAGACAGCGATTTTTCAATTTTATCAAGACACGCTTTCAACGAAGCAAATTCTAACTTCAAGTGCGGCTCCATTTGGTTTTATAATTCTTGTTTGCATCGTGACTGTTTCAGGCACAGCGAATGACTGGCTATGAAAAATCAAAAGTGATAGAAAGGCAAATACGTAGATTTTTTTCACTGATCAGTAATGCATGTTAACCTATCGACTTATTTTCAGATTTACAATATGCCGAATTTATTGTTTAGGCTCACACTGATGCGCACGCTTCAGTACGAAGATCTGCTTCTGGGCCCCAGAATCGCAAATGATGCTTTCGCACCCGATCGTATCAAAAACAGATCCATGTTTTTTTCAACACTGGCTTTCTTTGTGTAGTCTAGAACTCGACTAACAAACTATTGATATCCCGAACTCCAAGAAATAAAACAGTACGTCGTCGAAGCGATCGTCATTTTTAAAATATTATATATCGACATCGTATTCAGTGTCGTATCTGCATTGATCGGAGCAAACTTGGACTGCGTGCAATTTGTAAACGTGTAAGTTCGTGCCGCCGTGTCGGTGATAACAATGACGTACGAACCACCATCTTTCATATTATTTAAAGTAATCGCCGTCTGGCCAACGCTTTGTAAGATCTGTAAATTGCCATTATTGAAATCAACCGTTGCACCCGAAGCCACAACATACTGATTACTGTAGGTCTGCCCTGAAGTATGCACATTACCACTGACATCTAATGCTTCTGCCGGAGTCGTTGTTCCGATACCAACATTACCGCCAGCCGCAATTCGCATTCTTTCGGTACCGCCAGTTACGCTGATCGCGCGGTCTTCAATGAATGCAAAGGCAGATGTATTGTCCAATATTCCAGCCGACCATGATTTACTAGTTCCCGCCGTGTCGTCATACTGGATACTTGCGCCAGAATCTCCCCTTACGCGAAGTGGGGTTCCCATATTATTATTCCCTACGATGTCATTAAAATTTCCATTGTTTACCCAAGTCTGATTTCCAAGAAAAAGGTTTCCCGTTACTGTAAGGTTGGTCGTAATGTTAGCGGAACCATTAACTGATAAAGTAT
>JACMQO010000052.1 GCA_014376935.1 Bdellovibrio sp. | reverse complement strand
TTGCCGAAGCGGTGTCAGCCGATATATTAGAAATTTGGACCGACGTTCCCGGTATCGCCACAACCGATCCCCGACTGTGCGCCGATGCGAAATCATTAAAAGAAATTTCATTTAAAGAAGCGTCAGAGCTTGCGACTTTCGGAGCTAAAATACTTCATCCTGCAACTTTAATTCCCGCCATTCGAAAAAATATTCCGGTCTTTGTCGGATCCAGTTTTGATGCCGATCAAAACGGAACTTGGATTTTAAAAGAAGTTACTGATTGGCCGTTAGTGCGCGCGATGGCTTTAAGAAAAAAACAAGTTCTAGTGACACTAACAACACCTGAAATGCTTCACTCGCACGGTTTTCTTTTTAATATTTTCAAAATTTTCAACGAACACAAAGTCAGTATCGACGCGATCACCACCAGTGAAATCAGCGTTAGCTTAACGTTAGATGACAGCACATTATTAAATACAAAATTGATTCAAGATTTATCGGCGATGGCCGAAGTGACGATTGAGGAAGGTTTAGCTTTAGTCAGCTTAATTGGAAATAACATCAATCACACACCAGGTCTTGCGAAACAAGTTTTCGAAACTATTTCAGATATCAACGTGCGCATGATTTGCTTAGGAGCTAGTAAACACAATTTTTGTATACTAGTAAAAGAAGACGTCGGAGCCACAGTCATTCAAAAACTACACGCCCATTTTATTTCTTAATGGGCTTTTTATTTTCTAACAAATCGAAACCTGTAAGCGCATTCCACCACAACGCAAAACTCCACTATATATTTTGATTGTCTCTACGGCATCGTTCGCGATTTCTTTACTAGAATCTGTCGATCCGATAGCACTTGCAACTTTTGAAGATAGCTCTTTATTAAAAAGGCCTTTGTACAAATTTTTAAATTCTGACTGACACAATACAATCTGATCTTTAGTAATTTCTTTTAACCCGCAGGCATCACAATTAAGCGCCACAGTTTTAAACGAAGTTTTTCCGTTGTAGGCCTCGATAGAGGTAAAAGGTACGATAGAACGATCGCCCCCCTTATAGGCCGAAAATTTCTCTTCTTCTTTGTACGTACTCTGATTATCGGTATATCCATTTTTTTTAGAAAATTCGAAAAGAGTTTTTGCATCAATTGATTTTGCAAAAGAATTGGCACTTAAGAAGCAGAAACAGACGATTATAAGTATTATAGTTTTCATGCTTTTACCGTAACAACTGCTTTAGTTCAGATCAATAACAACATCAAGTTTACAAATAAACTTGATCGCGACACTCCATACCAACGGCAAACTTCGGGAGAAACACCCAGTCTGCACTATACAAATGATTCCCTACCAAATGGCAGTGACGGCTGAAAGTTAATTCAATTTTTTAAAAGGGCAATTAGCTTTATGAATTTTGTTTAAACGTCGCTAGTTCTTTTTCTTTTTGATCTAAGCTTTCCATGTGATTTAGAAGCTGCTCTTCTTGCTGATCGATTTCAGTTCCGACCGCAGATAAATCTTTCGCTAGCTGACCGGCTTTAGCGCCTTGAACCGTTAAAAGTTCGGCATTTAAAGTATCTCGTTTTTTCTGCGCGTCGGCGATAACTTTTTCGCATTTTGCGATGTTACGTTGAAGGTCTTTGATTTCGCCCTGTAGACGTTTACTTTCTTCTTTGAAATTAAATTTTGGCTTTTCGGTCGATGATGAGCCACCACCCGATTTATTTTTAACCGCGTTTGCGTTTCGCGCGACTTGCGCGATTTGTTCTTTTAACGAACCCTTTTCAACGCTCCATAAATAATCGTCGTAAGTACCTTGGTAAATAAATACGTTTCCGTCGCGGATTTCAAGAATCTGTTTTGAAACACGCTTTAAGAAACTGCGATCATGGCTGACCACAACTAATGTTCCGTTAAAATGATCTAAAGCAAAGCCCAAGGCTTCGACCGTGTCGAAATCCAAGTGATTCGTGGGCTCATCCATAATCAGAACAGGATTTCGTTGTAATAAAATTTGACCTAAAGCCACGCGCGATTTTTCTCCGCCCGATAAGACTTTGATTTTTTTATGGATGTCGCCGCCACCAAATAATAACGACCCTGCCATATTCAAGATTTCTTGAGCCGGAATATCGTGGTTGGCTTTTTTCTGTAGGCTTTCTAAAATGGTATCTTCATTTAATAAATCTTCTGACGAATGCTGCGCGAAGTACGAAATCTTCACGTGCACGCCTTCTTTTTTATCACCCGACAATAATGGAATACGTCCCGCTAAACTTTTTAGTAACGTCGACTTACCAGCGCCGTTGTAACCAACGATACCGATTTTCATGCCGCGGTTGATGATCAGATCAACTCCACTTAAAATTGTTTTATCGCCGTAACCTAAATCGCAGTTCGTTAAGGTTAAGACCTCTTTACCCGTTTGGACCACGGGTGGAATTTTAATTTTTGACTTAACAGGCAGATCTTTGATTTCGACTTTTTCTAATTTTTCTAATTGCTTCACGCGACTTTGCGCTTGGCGGGCTTTGGTGGCTTTGGCACTAAATCGGTCGACGAAATCTTGCATGTGTTTTCGTTTTAATTCTAAATTTGTGGCTCTTGCTTGAAGAATTTCAGCTAGTTGCGCCTTTTGCTCAAAGTAATCTTCGATGTGACCTGGAAACTTACTGATGTCTCCGCCTTCGACTTCGACGGTAGCTTCGGTCGTTCTTTTTAGAAATTCGCGGTCATGGGAAATCAATAAAAATGATCCCTTATACTGTTGTAAGAAATTTTCTAACGCCAGAATACTTTCTAGATCTAAAAAGTTCGTGGGCTCATCTAGCAGCATTAAATCGGGCTCTAACCCGATCAAATACAATAATTTCATCCGCATGCGATAACCGCCGCTTAGATTGGTTAAAGGTTCTGCAAAATGACGTTCGCTTAATCCTAAAGTCAGACCAATTTGTTTTAGATCCCAGATGGGCTTAATACAACTGCGCTCGAGAAACTCTTCAGCGGCTTCGGTTAGATTCCAGTCTGATTCTTGCTCAAGGTAACCAATGCGAAGACCCTTTTGCTTGATGACTTCACCTGAATCGTAAGACTCAAGGCCCGCGATCATTTTAAAAAGCGTGGTTTTTCCGGCTCCGTTGGGGCCGATGACGCCGATATGCTCGTCGACGTTGACCGATAGGCTGGCCTCGTTGATCAAAGTACGGCCGCCGAAAGATTTGCTGATTTTTTGGATTTGCAGAAGATTCATCGAGATGGATTTTCAAGTCTTCACTGACTCAAAGCAACTGATTTTTTGATTTTGCCTTTGTTTTAGGTTCAACGAGCACGCCTTAAGTGTTCACGCGGTTCTCATCTAACAGTTGCGGGATGCACTTTCTTAAGACTTTGACCTCGTCCGCGGTTAAAGAAGATAGAAACTTTGTTTCGACTTCACCGCGAATAGCCGACACTTTTAGCAATAGCTTTTCGCCATTAGGAGTAATACCCACGCGCCAAACGCGACGATCGCTGCTATCTTGGGCGCGTTTAATAAATTTTTGCTTTTCAAGCCGATCGATCAGCTTGACCATCGTTGCTTTATCGATCCCTAACTGATCAGCCAATTGATTTTGACTATGATCGCCTAAACCCTTCAGTAATTTTAACACTCCCAAATGCGATGGTATTAAACCAAATTCAGTAATACGCTCAGCAAGACGTTCGCGAAGGATAATGGCGGCCTTATAAAAACAATAACTAAAGAATTCTTTTAAATAGGGATGAACTTTAGCGTCGTCCGCATAACAAAAGCCACTTCCCGTTGCATTTTTCTTAGACGGCTCGAGTTTGCTGACTTCAGATTTGTTCGCTCCAGACTTATCGACCGCAAGTGTGACTTTTTTGTCTGTCTTGGTTTTCTTATCCGCTACTTTCAAAATGTCTCCTTTCGGCCTATGCCTTATAATTAGAATACCTTACAAATAGTTTGCAATGCAAACCATTTTTGTGCTAAATTATTTGTGAATCTTAAGGAGCTTTTATGACCTCGTCATCTGCCATGGACCTGATCGTGTTTTTATCTGTATTAACGTTTTTATCGTTCTCTCAGGCAGCAGACACTGCCTCTGCGTCTAATTCGGGGGCGATTAGCTTGACTGAAGCCGTTTCAGAAGCGCGCAGGCAATCTCCAAAATTACAACGATCTGGCTCTATGGCTGAAGAGGCCTCTTGGAAAAAGGTTGAGGCTTACTCGGGCTTTTTACCTTCGGTCAATTTATCAACCACTTATTTAACGTCTTACCGTTATGCTTTAACGGATATCACATTAGGCGGAAGTCCCGTCTCTGTTCCGCAGGTTGTTCCGACCTCAAACGTTGCGATCACGGCGACCCTTCCTTTGTTTGATGGTTTTGCTAGTACGAACCGCCTTCTTTCGGCGAATTCTTTTTCTGAAGCCGCCAAACAAGATTACAGCTGGACCCAATTTCAGGTCGACCGCGAAGTGACTTTGCAGTTCTACAAAACATTGGGCGCACTGATCTTAAAAGATGTTGCGAATCAAAACGTTAAAACCTTACAAGATCATTTAAATGACGTTTCATTGTTTAAAAAAGCAGGTCTATCGACTCATTACGATGTGTTACGGGTGGAAGTTCAAGTCAGCGAAGCCCAAACAGAACTTTTAAATTCGGTCGATAATATCGAAATTAATCGAAATCGTTTAAGCGAACTTTTCGGTAAAGATACGGACGTTCGCGAACTTTCAGGCTCTTTACCTGTGTTAAGTCCTGAACTAATCAAGTCCATCGACGTTAATAATCTAAAAGGCCGTACCGACCTTCAAGCTTTAGAAAATAGAACCGAAGGTTTTAGACAAAATGAAAGTTCGATGGAACGCTACTGGGTTCCGCGCATCAACGCTTTTGGACAATATCAATATTATAACAATTTAAATGATCGCTTTGATGACCGTGAACGTTACCGCGAAGCGTACCAAATCGGCGTACAATTAAATTGGAATTTATTCGACGGAATGATTTCAATCGCAAAATCAAAACAAAGTATTGAACAAAAATACCAAGCCGAAAAAGCTTTACGTATCGCGCAGATCCGCGCGCAGCAAGATGCCTCTTTCTGGAAAAGAAAATACATCTACTTCTGCTCTGTTTACCAATCAAGAACGGCTGACGTAAAAAAATCGACCGAAAGTTTACGTTTAGCTAAAGAAGGCCGCCGCGTGGGAGCCCGCACAAACACAGATTTATTAGATACCGAAACAGAATTGTTTCGTGCCCAGGCCGCCGTTATTAACGCTCAAGTCGGGGCCGTTGAAGCTTTGATTAATCTAGAGCTTGCGACCGGACAAAAACTTTACACTTTTAACTAATTTTTAAATTTAAAAAAAATCTACCGAACTAGGAAAGGTCATTTATTATGGACACAAAAAAGAAAGTATTATCAGGCGTAGGCGTTGTTGCGGCCATCGTTGCCATCCACTTCTTGTACGAACATCTTCGTTACGTTGAAACAGACAACGCTCAAGTTGAGGCGCACTCTGTTTTGTTGGCTCCGAAAGTTCCGGGCTTTGTTACAAAAGTAAACGTCGTTGAAGGCCAAAAAGTTAAAAAAGATGACGTCTTAGTTGAAATTGACGAGCGCGATTACAACAATACTTTACGTCAAGTGAAGGGCGACTT
The DNA here is from genome assembly GCA_014376935.1 of Bdellovibrio sp. Taxonomy (GTDB): domain Bacteria; phylum Bdellovibrionota; class Bdellovibrionia; order Bdellovibrionales; family Bdellovibrionaceae; genus Pseudobdellovibrio. The sequence continues at coordinate 17,684 of JACMQO010000052.1, read as the reverse complement.
AGCTTCTTTAGAAGCTAGGCGTTCGGACGCTGAAAAAAGCTTCCGTCGTATTTCTTCGCTCTACAAATCGGGCGCAGTTTCTCAGCAGCAGTATGACACAAGCTCTGCGGCCGCTCAGGATGTTCGCTCTAAATACGATGCTTTGTCGGCACAAGTTTCTCAGGCTCAGTTGAATTTAGAAAATACAAAAGTTAAAGCGCCGTCTGACGGCTACATCGCTAAAAAATCGGTTGAACCAGGACAGCTGGCTTCTGCCGGCGTTCCTTTGATTGGCTTCGTCAGTTCTGAATCACGCTGGGTCACGGCTAACTTTAAAGAAACTGACATTGAAGACATCAAAGTGGGAGCTGCGGCTTTCATCGCCGTGGATGCTTTATCTAAGTCAGATTTAAAAGGAACCGTTGAAAGCATCAGTTCAGCGACGGGATCAACATTTACATTACTTCCACCCGACAACGCGACGGGAAACTTCACCAAAGTGGTTCAGCGTGTGCCGGTTAAGATTAAAATCGATGGCTTAACAGATAAAGATATTGAAATTTTACGTGCTGGTTTGTCTGCGACGGTAAAAATTAGAAAGTAGTTCGAAACGACAGCTTTTTTAAAAAAGTCGTTTTAAAACTAGTTTCAAATTTTATACGAAGTGCTACGTATTTAAAATTAATATGAGCGATCATATTAGAAAGCGATTTATGCCTACTAAATCAAAACTGATCATCTTTGTGGCCGTCATGGCTTCGCTTCTGGAAATTATCGATACGTCGATCGTGAACGTGGCGCTTCCGACGATGATGGGTAACTTAGGTGTTACTTTGGATGAGATCAGTATGATTATCACGGGATACGCGATTGCCAATGCGATCGTTCTACCCGTTTCTGCATGGCTTAGCGAACGCGTCGGCCGCCGTAAGTATTACTTAGGTTGTATCTTAGCGTTCACGGCGTCTTCAGTGGCTTGCGGTATCGCGCCCAACTTAACAACACTAACGATTATGCGTGTTGTTCAAGGTTTAATGGGCGGAGCCCTACTACCCACCTCACAAGCTTTAATCTACGAACAGTTTCCGAAAGAAAAAGCCGGTCTTGCCGGCGCGATCTTTGGTATGAGCGTTATGATCGGCCCTGCATTAGGACCGGTCATGGGCGGATACTTAACAGATAACTTTGGATGGAGATCGATCTTTAATATCAATTTACCATTAGGGATTTTAGCGTTTTTCGTTGGAACACTTTGTATTTTTGACCGTGAAAAATCAAAAAAAGAAATTGCGGCCGAATCCAAAGGATTCGATTCAATTGGTTTAGGACTTTTAGTTTTAGGAATTGGGTTCTTACAATTTGTCCTTGAACGTGGTGAAGCTTTAGATTGGTTTAGTTCAAAAATGATCATCTTCGGGACGATCGTTTTTGCAACATGTATTCCGGCTTTTGTTTGGTGGGAGTTACGAGTCAAAAACCCGATCATTAACGTGCGTTTATTTAAAGAAGCGATCGTGACCTGCGGTGTTAGCTTGATGGCCTGTTTAGGATTTTTCCTTTACGGCGCTTTATTTATGCTACCCGTTTTCTTAGGACGCACTTTCCATTACACAGCCACACAAACCGGAATCTTTTTTATTCCAGGTTCGATTCTGACCGCACTGATGATGCCGTTTATCGGTAAGGCGATGACCAGCGGTCGCAATCCGAAGTTCTTAATTTTGATTGGGCTCATTGCAATTGAAGTCTGTATGTATATGATGACTTTATTTTCTCCGCAGTCTTCAAAAGCTGAAATTTTGATGATGCTTTTCGTGCGTGGATTTGCGTTAGCGTTTTTATTCGTACCGATCAATTCAAGCATCCTAAGTCAGTTCGGTGGCGCGGCCCTAGGGCAAGTTTCTGGCCTTCTGAATTTATTCCGCCAAATTGGTGGCAGTATGGGGATTGCATTTGTCGGCACGATGTTAACTAAAACAAGCGCGCAGAATTATTTAGATTTATCGACACACGTCAGTCTTTTAAATAACACGACAAAAAGTATTTACTATTCAACGTCACAAGGTTTGGGTCAAAAAATGACCGAACAATTGGGCTCTGGCACAGGAGTCGAGGCGACACTAATGATGCTTTATGGGAAAGTGCAGGCGCAAGTTTTCATGATGAGCTTTATTCAGCTGGTATTCTATATGATGATTATTTTCTCGATCAGCTTTATTCCACTTTATTTCTTAAAGATGAAAGTAAAACCAACGGGACCTATCGACGCGCATTAATTTGCGCGCGTTTTTCTTAACGATTTACGACAAGAAGATATCATTCAACAGAATAACTAATTCTTTTTCGATATTTAACGAAGGCGCACGGGCAAAGTTCACTTGAATAATTAAGAAGGCGCCCTGTTTATCAAACTGAATATCTTTTCCGGCTCCAAGTGAAACTTGTAAAGTTTTTAAGCGGTTAAATAAAACGCGTTTACCTTCATTCATTGTCACCGTATCGATCGCCTTTAACAGCGCCGTAGCGAAAATGATAATATTTTGCTTTTCAAATTCAGATTTTCCGATTTCATCCCAATTAAAATAGATATATGGAAGTAAACTATTTTTGTTTGCTAAGATTTTCCATTTGTATTCAATATCGGCCCGGATCGCGACCAACGATAATAGTTTTCCGCTGACCGGAGCCTCTGCTTTTTTCGCAATCAGGATATGCGAGATGGTTTCAGCCTGTTCGACTTGAACCGATTGAATTTTTGAAAATGGCACCCAAACCGTGTTAATCGGCCGCTCGACCGGATCCGATGTAATCAGTAATAATTTTTTCTCTAAATCTTTACCGGTGATTTTTAACGGAGTCCCGACGAAGCGGTTTCCGTTTTCCATCCATACGCTAACTAACGGCAGTGGCGGCAGCGATTCTTCTTTGATTTCATCTTGTACAAAAAGACAGATATGCTCTAACAATTCGGGAACGCTTCTTATTTCAAAATTCGATGCGATGACAATTGATGAATCCATACCTACGATCGTGACACGTTTTATTTTAAGAGTGAAACTAGATCGTGTTGACTAGCTTATTGTCTAGCTACGTACTTAACCAGGACTTAACTGTTTTTTACTATTTTTTAAGCTATAGACCATCTGACTCGTGCCATTTGATTTTCATTTAGCCGTGATTTTTTTGGAATTTTGCAAATTCATTGAAATGCCGGCGCCGGCCAACCTAAGCTGACCCGCATGATTCAAATGAAAATTTTAACCATCGCAGTCGTTGCCGTTTTTTGCATTCAAGATACTTACGCACAAGCGATACCAAAGACGACCTGGGATTTAAATGATGTCTCGTATCTTTTACCGCTGCCTGAAAAAATTGGGCCTGATCAATTGCTTAAGATCACCTCTGCCGGTAACGGCGGAGAAATTTTACCGTTTAAATACTTTCAAGGACTTCCGCAATTAACCGGTGATTTAGATAAAGCTGGAATACGCGAAAATTTGCGCGCCATCGCCGTTCGCATCGACCCGTGCTTTCCGGCCGACCCGCCTTTAATTTGTAAAAAACAAATTCGCTTAGTGTGGCAGATTCTTATTCCAGAACTTCATGGCGCAACCGAAGCCGTCGATGCCGCCATTCATGCGTTTTACACTTTAACCGATTCTGATTTTTTGAGCTTAATCCTAGATCTTCAAGACTGGAAATCTCGGTTCGCACCGTCCGTAGGTCGCATGCCGCTACAAGTTCACCCCGCCTGGAAAGATCAGCTCGATAAAAGCCCTTCGTTACTGGCGTTTCAAAAAATCATCACGAAATATGCGGGTGCAAAAACAATTTCTAGAGTCACGGTGATGACCGTTCGAAACTTGGGACAAACCTGGGGTTTTGTTGGAGCTGATATTGTCGACGATAAATTAAAGGTGATGACTATTCCGCGTATCAATTCACGAGCGCAAATTTTTATTAATCAAGCTAACCCTGCAGATACTTTCTTGGGGCAAATTACTCCCTCGCCAGGCGCAAATACGGCAGAAATCGCGGATACCATCAATCACATCATCACCGATTCACACACTTTACAAAAAGATCATGAGCAAATGATTCGTGACGAATTGAAATCGATTTACCGCATTGAGAATCCGAAAGTTTTTAATCCAACGACCATGGATTGCGTCAGTTGCCATGCAGCGGCTCCGGCTAAAGAATGGGTCGCTAAAAAACGTGGAGATATCGTGACGACAGATCTATTTTCTGAAAACGCATATCAAAACTTTCGCTACGATTTAACGAATACTTCGGCTGATATCACAAACACGCAAATCATTCGCGCGTTTGGCTATTTTAGATCAGGTCCCGCGATTAGCCAGCGTATTATTAACGAATCAGCCGAGGTGGCTGATTCGTTGAACGGGCTTACGATTAAGAAAAGCATCCGCGCTAGAAAATAATTTATATTAAGCCTGTTCAACCACAGGCGCTGAACTAAACTTGCTTAACAAATTGAATATCTAAGATGATTGAAACGTCGTCTCCGAGACTGTTAAAAAATCCTTCTGAAATTAAGAAGGCTATAAAACGCGTCAACCTATTCTTTGAATAAAATTTTTTGTTAAAGCTTCTCAATATAAAATATGTCATTCATCTTTTACATATTAAAATATCCAGAATACCATTGAATTTGATCACAGGAAGCCTACGCTCATTTTGTCATCAGGAGGTTTAGTATGAAATACATTTTATCAATTCTTTTAATTTCTTTCGCATTAAACGCTTCTGCGGAATTAACCCACGAAGAAGAAAATGTCGTCATTGCCGAATTAAATAATTACTGTGCCGACAGCTGGTGCGAAAGCGCGATTGAATTTAACTTCAAAGAAATAAAATGCTCTGATTCGACAGCGACTTGCGATCTCTATTTTACTACGCAAAACAACAGCACCCAAGACCAACCCGTCTTTGTTCAAATGTGCGAAGTAAAACCATTTACGCGCTTTGAACAAATGGTCGTCGACCAAGCTGTATTTGAGTCAGGCGCCATCACTGCTGCCACCTTAAAAGATGGTTTTGTCGATCAGGTTGATCGCTGCGCAGAAAAGTTTTTTCACTAACATCAGTATAACCAACATATTCTCATTATTACGAAAACATCTTAATCACTTGAAAAACAATTACAGTGTAAAAACATTTTACACTGTGGGTAATTTTTCAATTCACTTATTATTACGTGTTACGAATCAAACAAAATGGAAAATCTATGTTAACTTTTCATTGAACCGGGGGCGGTTAAATCATTGGAGATCTACATGAGAAATTTTATCGCCATTCAACTGATTCTATTAACTTGCATACAGAGTTTTGCCGTCATCAATGGGCGCGCGGCTGATGCCAACTTAAGTGCCGCCACAGTCCGGTTAACCATAAAAAACACAGACGGAACCGAAAATTGCTCGGGCGTTGTGGTTGATCCACATCTTATTCTAACGGCAGGCCACTGTACCGAGGGCGCAGATCCAAACGACAAGATGCAAATCACCAATGATGTGAATGGACGCAAAACGACTACTTTTAGAACCAGCTGGAAAACCGCTAAGGGATACACAAACTCGGATAAGAAATCACCTAACGACATTCAATACGATTTTGCCTACGTCAAAACCTCGAACGATTTAGTTAAAGAGCTCGGTATTGATCCGGCCCAAATTCCGAAAGTGGCCTCGTCTTTAGAAGAAATGAAGGCCGCGCTATCGGCAAGTGGTTATGAAGCCATAGGCTACGGCTACGGAATAAACGATTCAAAGGGGCATGAAGGAGTTAAAAAAGAACTTAAAATGCGTGTAACCTTATTTGACGACGCTTACGTCATTATGGGAAAAAGCTTAGAGCCAAGCGTTGGGCTATGCCAAGGAGACTCTGGCGGAGGCATTTTTGCCCGCGCCGAAAATGGCCGCCCTTTATTACTTGGAAATCTTTCGGGCATTACGGCGACAAAACCGTGTGGCGCGAGCGATTCATTCGGATCTTATTCGTACGTCGTTAAACACATCTGCTGGGTTCAACAAAGTTCGCAGATTGATTTAGGCGCCACATGCCCGAATTAACTTAACGACGCTGAACCACGGCGTTTAGTTTTTTGCGTAAAACTTCATTTTCATTTTTAAGCCGATTGATTTCGTCTTTTAATTGCTGCGTTTGCACCAGGTACTGCGTAGCCTTTTGACGCTGCTCTGTTTCGGCCCGCACGCGGTCGGCGACGGTTGAGTACGTCGACTGCTGCGAAAGACTATCCACCGCATCTGCGGCTTGCAAACGATTGCTGATCGCGCCGACTTGTTTATTGTACATTGAGAATTCTTCTAGATTAGCATCTAAATTTTGGTTTTGCGAATGCGCTTGATTTCTTTGATGTTCATTATTTAATGCCTTTAATTGCACAAATGTAAAATATAGATTTTTAATGTGACTAACCTTTGGTGGAAATTCGCCGGTCATCAAACTGAAGCTAATCACAAAAATAAATAAAGAAACAAGAATGGATGTAAGGACAGAAAGAAAAACTCTTTTTAGAAATGACATGTATTTAAATAGTAAAGAGGCCCCTGGCCTTTGACAAGGCTATACAAGAAATGAAAACATTTAAGGCTAGGCTTAAGTCTCAAAAAAAAAGGGTCATCGACATGACAGATAGATGACCTTGCAATGAACTAACTGACTTCTTCCTTACCTTCATTAATCGCCGAAACGATTTCATCTTGGTAAGCAGCAATAAGTAATTTGATGACCTTTTTTTCAGGAATATCCAAAAGCACAATCAACTTTCCTAACGTCACGATCGGAACACGTGAGACACCACGCTCGATCAACGAAACGAACTGTGCACTTCCGTATCCCAGTTTTTTTGACAGCTCAAGTTGCGATACCTCGGCTTTTTCACGGTGGTCTTTAACTAGTTTTCCAAGTTGATCAAAACACTTCTTCAAGTAAATACTCCGCTTCCCATACGCCTGCGTTCTCAAAAAAAGCAGCATCTGGATTTTTGTTTGAAATTTGATTTAACTTTCAATCTTCATGCTAATTAAAAAAACAAAAAAGCAAAATTGCTTCGTCATTTGTTAAGAAACTTTAGCAAATCTAAATAAACTTGCAATTCAATATGTAATCTATAGTCCAGATTAACATAATTCTTTGTTTAAATTCTTGGAAAGGTAATTACAAACCGTGTATAAGGAGACGAATTATCTAAGCCCATCGCACCACCGTGACTTGCAATAATTCCTCTTGAAATACTAAGGCCAAGCCCGGTTCCTTTCCCCACTTCTTTCGTGGTAAAAAAGGGCTGTTGAATTTTTTCTTGAATCTCGAAGGGAATACCGTGACCGCTATCAGTGATCGAAATCACCACGTGTTTTTCTAGCAATTCTAACTGTACGCGTATCCATTTATTCTCTAGATCTTGAACAGCATCAAAAGAATTATTTAAAAAATTAAGTAGCACTTGTGAGATCGCCGTCGGATGGCACAGAAGAAAAGCGTCGTTATCTTTAATGAAATTCAATTGCACATCGCTATTTTTAAAACGCTCTTTACATAGGTCAAAAGTTTCATCGACGATTTTTTCGATAGACACTAATTCTTGATCATCTTTTTGACCGTCTCTTGAAAATGTTAGTAAGCCCTTGATAATTTTAGCGATGCGTATCGTAGTCAAATCGATTTTTTCTAATGACTTTATAAAGGCCTGCTTATCCACTTCAGCTGAGTCTTGCAGAACTTCAATCATCTGCGTGGTACGCATTTGAATGGTGGACAGCGGAGTATTGATTTCGTGAGCGACCCCCGCCGCCATTTCACCTAAAGCAGACATTTTTGAACTATTAATCAAAGCTTGCTGTTGTTCTAAAATTTTATCCTGAGACTCGATCAGCTCTGCAGTTCTAATGCGCACCCGCTCTTCGAGATTATTGTTGGCGCCTTGCAACTTTTTACCGGCCTGAATAAGTAAGAAAGTATTGTAAATGACGAATAAAAATAAACAAAGGCTGACACCAAATAAAAAATTTCTATACCTAGAGGCCAGCAGTTGATCCTTCGTGTAATCTGCAAAATAGAAATCACGTAAGTCATTAATTAAGTTTTTGGTTTTCGTGTTTACAATTTTTTCCGTTAAATCATTTAGACTTAATCGCGTTTTCAAAATAGCCTTGACGTTCTGAACCACATCTTCGTCAACGGTGCCTTTTTTTACATTCTTTAAGTTTTCAACCAGTTCGAACTGAGCGCTCGGCTGAGGTTTCAAAGCGAATACGAATGCATTTTGAATAAGATCTTCTGTGGCCTTTATTGAAGGACGTGAGCCCAAACTAGCTAAGCGGGCTTGCAAAAATAGTATGGCGTTTCGATATTCTGTATTCATCGCTTGAAATGCCTTAACACTTTCAAACTTGATGGTTTCCAGCTGACAAAAACTTTCAAATCCAACGTCGTACGCCATACTTCTTGAATTTATGAAATACTGCATCACCGTCAGATCGCAGAAAGACTTAATCTGACGAATGGGTTCTTCAAGATCTTCGTAATTTTGCGTTAACAAATACTGCAGGCTTAAAATTTCTTTATCGATCGTGTTGTCGCTTAATTGAATCGTAGCGAACTGACGCATCGTTTGTTGATGATCTTGGTTAAAATCGCTTTGACTACGAAAATAAAGAAAGGCTAATGCTCCGCAACCGGCTAAGCCTATACCTATAGTAAGCAAATACTTTTTCACCTAGACCCCATATCAAAAGCTTCGCAAACAGAGTTTACAAAGTCACTCTATTTAGACGTGATGCAAAATGGTCACTTTGTCCCTAGCCGTTGATTATATTTAGGTCATCGACCCACTTTTAGTCTTGTGTGATTAAAATTCATCGGGATAATAAGAGAATAACCGAAAGGCTTTTTTAAATGAAAAAATCAACGCTTGCGTTTTGCTCTGCCCTAGCTACTTTAGCTTTAACCGTAGCTTGCACCCAAACCCCCGTAAATAAAAATGTCGAACCACGGCTACCCGCCGCAGAAACACCCCTCGAAAAGGCGGATGTGGATCAAATCAAAGACATGGTCCTATCGAAAAAATCGGCCAGCCTTATTCAGAAATTTTTAGTCATGCGAATTGCGCAAACGGCCGTGTCTTCATTTGATGTTCGTTTAGAAAGTTTTAAAACCGAAAAAGAAATCGATGCCCTAAACACATCACGCTTGTACTGTAAGCTGATGGACGTCCGCGCGGCCCACGATAAAAATGAAGAGGAAATTCTTTATACATTAACTTTGGCAAAATCAATGGGCGCAGAATATGAAAATTGGTTTTACCAACAGATGTCTGCGTTCGCCAACCAACATCCCGCTAACGAAGCGGCGATGGGGCATGTTTTCGTTGGTCTTTCAAATGAAGCCGTACAAATTTGTGGGTCCGAATACTGCGTCTCTGCCGATTTAAATAAATTAACCGGCTTTCATATGAATCCGCTAGACTCAAAAGGTTTCAATCGTTTCATGAAAGCCAATAAAAAAGCGATTTCGCTTGTTGGTTACGAACAAACATCAGCGACCAATCTTAAAAACGATTTAGCACCCGGTGATTGTTTTTCAGAGAATTCAAAAAGAAAACCCCAAGCTGAGGGTTACGATTGGGTGAATAGAAATTGGGTCGGCTCCGTTTTACCTGCAGGGCAATTTATTTTCACTTATGATGATGGACCCCACGCCACGTACACACGTATCATTCGTGACACTTGGGCCGAAGCCGGAATGGCAAAACCCGCCTTCTTTTGGTTACGTAAAAACGCTTCAAACTTATCCAGCATCGTCAGTGAACTGAACGGCCAAGGTTATATCATTGGATCGCATTCAGAACGTCACGCCGACTTAGGAAATTTAGCAAAATCAACAAGCCCCGCCGATTTCAATGGGGTCAACAGACAAATGTTCTCCGTTGAAACTAAAGGTCTTACAGGCTCTGCTTATAACACGTGGAAATCAAATACGTTAGACCGAGAAATCAATCAGTCGGTCAAAGATTTGTCTGCAATCTTAGGAAAACCTGTTCGTTATTTTAGACTTCCCTACGGATCTGGCGTCAGAAACGATTTAATCGGCGCCCGCTTTCAAGCCTTAAACCTAGATCACTTTTTCTGGCGCGTTGACTCTTTAGACTGGCAAGATAAAAACCCAGAATCAATTCGTGACCGCGTGGTCGCACAAATGCAGGCCGTAAAAAAAGGAATTATTCTTTTCCATGATATTCACCCGCAATCGGCTCAAGCGGCTAAGCTAATGGTTCAATACTTAAAGGCAAACCCTTCTTATAAAGCCGTTTCTATTTCGGATCTTCCGGGGTTAAAACCTTGAAACTTTTAGCGGCTCTTTTCATATTCGGTTCCAGCGCTCACGCAGACGTCCCCTATGCGTCTTTAGAAAGCCTACGTCAACTGACCGTCGTGGTGCGCGTGGCTTCAGACCTTCCCCGTTCAAAGCAAGTGAAGGCCTGCCAGGTGAAGTCTTTAGACTTTGCCCAGTTAGGCTCGCAGCTGTCTTTGCAAACGGAATCAGCCAAAGCTGACTGGCAACAAATCAGTTTAAAAAAAAACGACTTAAACGAAATTCGCAAGAAATTAAAGAACTGTACCGGGCGCGGAAGCTGCTCGGTCTACAGCGAATTTTTAAGCTCTGCGAAGTCTGATCCGACAACGGCTAAAGAAATCGCGGGTCTGAAGTTAAGCATCGATACCCGACTTCGAACATTAGACGCCGATTCGTATTTACAAGCCTGGGCCGAAATGAAAAACCCCTGCTCTGTTTTAAAAAGTGCTCTTTAAATAAAAAAGCGAACTTCTCAGTTCGCTTTTTTATTACTTTTAATTTTTCGAATAAAATATATTACATGTTGGCTTTAATCCAATCCAACTGACCATAAACGTTCGTGTAGACGTTTTGTTTATCACAATTTCCATTCATATCAGTTCCACGACTAGTGACCCCAATGATCGAAAACGTACCGGCCGCATTCTTAATAAATGCTGGGCCGCCCGAGTCTCCATGACACGCACCAAGAGTTCCGCCAAACTGATCAATTTCAATTTCTTTATTGTCTTTCGTTGCCACTAAAACTTTTGTCGTCACAAATCGTAAAATCCCGGCTGTGTTCGAGACATCAGCGACTGGAGTAATGACCTTCTTTCCTTTGACCGTTTTCTCTTGGTTTACGATCGGCGTCGTTACACCGTAACCAGCTAATAAAATATCTGAGCCTGCTTTTAAAACCTGTAAATCTTGCTCAGTTGGTAGTTGCGTTAGTTGAAAATCAGCCGGCGCATCGCTGCTTAATTGAACAATCGCGATATCGTTCCAAGGCTGACCTTCGACAAAGGATCCACCTTGACCGCTTGGACTGAAATTTTCATTCGGAGTGGCGCGAGCTCCGCGGATAAACGTTTTTTGCGCCGAAGCATCATCAATATTTAAATTAAAAATAGCAATCACTTGAGTCAAACCTGGATCCATTAAACAATGAGCCGCCGTTAAGACCGTGCGCTTGCCGATTAAGCTTCCGGTGCAAATAGCTTCTGACATGTTCGGCTTACCTTGAAGATCAACACCCGGCTTTTTAGATAAAATAACCAGGCCCACGACGCCGTTCGTTTTTTCAAAAGTTGCGTCGGCTGCTTGTCCGCCGATTATGTTGCCCGCTAGTGCCGAATTCGACGTTGAAGATGTATCAACATTTTTTGCGCACGAGAAAAGAAGCACACTGCCTGCGATGGCTGTTAAGCTAACCATGATCGTCTTTTTGGCAAAATTTAAATTCATTATTCCCCCCGGAGTAACTTCGTAATTGCTGGCGATAAAACAATAAGTTTGAAAGAAAGACAAACGAATCTAGATAGATAAAAAGCTTATGACACATTTGTAATAAACAAGACTTGGCACAGCAAAGATGGCGTTGCTAAAGCGGTACTAAAAAATGGCAGCTATGAATTTAAGAAAATCAATTTACGTGACTTTAAAATCGCCGACCTTCTCTGAATTCTCTAGCCTCTGAGCCGTAGCCGTCCAAAGCTCGGGTAAGCCCTTTTCGATCGGAGCCTGGCACTTGGCAACCACTTTCGCTTTCGTGATTTTATGATTTTCCCAAGAGTAACCGTCGTTTAGAACATTTGAATAGTTCGGTAAGAAACGATCCAATGCGGCCACAAATTTAGCTTCGGCAGAAGTGCCCTCTTGTCATAATGTCAGCTCCGATTAAAGAAACTAGAAACGAAGTCTTACCCCAATGCCTGCTTGAACTTCGACAAGGGATTCAGGAATAAGATCGACGGCAATTGCGACTTCGCCAAAAAAGCTAATGTCTGGATTATTAATTTTGTATTCTAATCCCAGCGGAGCCCGTGGCCCGAACGAGGTCTTTCCTTTATTGACGCCGTCAGAATTAATATTGATAAAACGCGCGCCTAACCCGTAGTACATTGCAAAGACATCGGCGGTTTTTACACGAATAAATCTAGCATTTTCAAATAAGTAATCAGCATGAAGTGATAAAGATGACGTTGAATTCATCTTATAACCCAAACCCATATCAATCGCTCGGTTTTGCGTTGGTAAATTAAATTTAGCAGAAAGACCGGTCGTTGATCCTAAAATCACGCCCACTTCGTCCGCAAAAACAGAACTCGTAATAAAAAAAACTAAAATTAAAACATATTTTTTCATAATTTAAATAGTACCACCAAAATATAATTTACCACAAACTCAAAATCGCGCGCACTTTAAAAGCAACAGAGATGAATTCCGCGACACCCACTAAAGACGCAACCGTTGTGGATCTTGGATGTGGAACCTGTGATTTAACGGCCGAGCTTCATAAAACCGTCAAAGCGAAAAAAACTTGGGGTTTAGATTCTTCAGATCAAATGTTGGAGAAAGCTTTGACCTTTGAAACGGCGACATTAAATTTTTTAAAATCGGATATCAGCGCAATGTCTTGTCTCAATCTGAGATAATGAACGCAGACACCGACCAGCTGCCTGAAGAAAAATATTTATGCAGCTGAATTTCTCTACATATGCATGGACATTGGTCCGATACAATCTACATGAAACTGACAAAAACAATTCTAACATTTGTTACTTTGGCTTCTTTTACAACTTTTGCTGATTCTGAATGTGTCAAAATTATTGATGCGTTAGGCACAGCCTGGACTAAAGACGAGATCGCAAATAACTACTGTAAAAATACGCGTGGTGATTGCATCAAGTTTGTTTTGTCATTAAAAAATAATGACCTTGATACTTTAGCTGTCGCCAAAAATGTCTGTAGCTCGGGCGCAAGTGCTAGTTGCATTGCTGATATCAAACAAAACACACCCTTTGCCGTCGGATATATTTCACAAAGTTTATGCGCAAACCCAACGGGCGGCCAAGATGTGGCCGAAGCACCACCTGAAAGACGAAAAGCCATTCCTAGAAGTGCGGCGTCTTTAGGTGGAATGCGCGGAAATTAGTTAACAAATAAACTGTGACACTGAAGCGCCATCATTGCTGGCGCTTTTTCCTTTTTAAGGTCATCTTTAGAGAAAATCGCCTTTACAGATTGTAAAGCTTTGCGTGATTCAAGCCACTGCGTGATGGTTTCTGAATTAAAATAAACTAAAGCGCCAGTAACGCCTACTCCCGCCATCGTGAGCCACGGCGTAGCTCCGTATTCGCCAGGATTTAGAAGGGCCGCCGTTGTGGCAAAGGTGCCCACAATAATCGATCTAATTTCGCTGGTTCGCCTGAAAATAAATTTAGCGATCGGGTTTTTATTTTTATCGATCATTGCGATATTTTCAGACCAAGTAAAAATAGCGGCGGTCGAAACGGTCGCCATAAGTAATGGCATCGTAAAGAAATGTAGCTGCAAACCTTTTTCAATCATCTGATCCATCGAAATCATCGGGATTCTTAAACCCGAAACCATCATCGTTAATGTTAGGTTTCCTAAAAACCGCACCGCTAATTCTTTTCCATTTGTGGGGCTAAGATCAGCGGGCTTGATTAATTTTCTAAAAAATTTCTGAATGGGCCGCGCCGTTTGCGCCCACATGTCTTTGTTTAAACCAAAGATGACGGCCAACACAACGGTATAAATCGCGTTACTGGTACTTTCGAAACGCCCAAGCTGGGTGCTGTGAATCCAGATCAAGGTTTCATGGGCCGTCGTGTAAGTGACAACCATAAATCCAATTTTATCATTCAATGCCGAATCAATTCGGCTTGAGACAAAATTTTTCGCAAGTTGACGAAAGTTTGATTTTGGAGCCGGCAAAGCTTCAGTCTCGATCGGAATGGCCGTCACGTTTTCTTTAACGAATGTTGGGTTTTTTGAAAGTTCAGTTAATAGTGATGCGCTATCGGTCGAAAGCAGGACAGTCGCGTTTGGAGAATTCGATTTTTTTGAAATGACATCAGCCATTTTTTTATTCGAATCTTCTGATTCATCGAACTGAACCGTTGAAACATCGACCTGAACCAGCGGGTTAACCCGATCTGAATTTAAACCAATTTCAAAATGCTCGGTTGTTGGTGATTTCGCCGACCCAACTGCATCGTGGGGTGCCGCCACGACATGGTTTGAAAGTGTCAAAAGAATCGACAGCATGACGACGCAAGTGCGCCCTACACCCGTCCATTTAGCCTTAAAATTCCTACCGGAGTTCCCACTTAGCATACGCCATTAAAAAGCAATCAACAGGCCAAAAAAACTATGGCAAAATGTGTTTATGACTTTACTGGAAAAACTCTCATCCCAAGATTTTACGTTGTCTTTAAGTTCGGGCTTTTTTGGATTTTTCTCTCACTGCGGGTTCGTGAAAGCTTTAGAAAGCGAAGGCCTTAAGCCAAAACGTATCACCGGATCCAGTGCGGGGTCTATTGTGGCCGCCTGCTTAGCTTCGGGCTTAAATCCATTCGATATGGAGAAAGAATTTTTGAATTTAACCAAACAGCACTACTGGGATCCGGCCTTCGGGATTGGTTTTTTAAAGGGTCAAGTCTTCGAAAAAACATTACATCAATTTGTAAAACACGAAATGAAAGATGCAAGCATCCCTTTACACATCGCCACTTTTGACATTGCTAGACGCCGCACGCAGGTTTTTACCGAAGGCCCTCTTCCACGCATCATTCGTGCATCATGTGCTGTGCCCATGATGTTTCACCCCGTTAAAATTAATAATCGCTACTACTGGGATGGAGGCATTCAAGATAAAATGGGCTGGAGTCAAATTTCAAGTGATGAATTGATTTTAGGACACAGTCTGCCGTCAGATGCAATCAGCGCTTTATTTGAAGATCGCAGGTACAAAAAAAATCCGAATCGCTTCGTCTTAAACACAAAAGGGTTACCGCCGACGGGGCCCGGTCAATTTGCAAATGCGCCGAAATCAATTTCTATGACCTACGAACAAACAAAGAAATTCTTAGACACTAAATTATAGATTCAGGATCTATCACTTCAAAAAAATATTATTATGTTAACTTCTTTCATCCTTACGCCCGTCTTCAGTACGAATAAAATTTTGCATATCACGTGATTTCAAAAGGTTACACTTTTTGAAAGACCTACCCACTTTTGCGCACTACTGAATGTATCATGATCAAATGTGTTTAGTCTTTTGACGATGAAAAATAGATGTTCAACTTTCGCTGTCGGATTCGTTCGTAGTTCATTTCAGAGCGCACCCAATTTGCACATGTTCTCTGTGGGGACTGCCTGAAATTACGAAACCAATTGGAGATCAAAATGAGAATTAAACTTCTTAGACGTCACAACAGAAATATTGTCTCAATATCAATCTTACTTAGTTTTTTAATGTTTGGATTTAATAATTGCAGCCAAGTGGGGTTTCAAAGTCATATCGATCGAACAGTTGCAACTGTTACAGGAACAGATGCGGCTTCTGTTGGTGACCCTGCCGTCATTGCCCCAACAACACCTGCCGTCAGACCACCGGTTATTCCACCTTCTGTCACACCGACGTCTCCGACTTCCCCTTTACCAACAGCGGCAGAGCTTAAAGTCACAACGCCAGGGGCTTTAATAACCCCGACGCTGGCCGTTTCGGGCAGCTCCATTTCAATTCAAGCCACGTTAAAAACGGCGTTATCTGTTTCAGGATTAAGTGTTGATTTAGAGTTACGTGATTCACTAACACAAAATTCAGTCGCTAAAAAAGTTTTTTCAAACCAAAATTTTACCAAAGACATCGTCGCTTCATACAACTGGATTTTTGAAATTCCTTCGACGTTACCCGTTGGAAATTACTATTTAACGGTCGCCCTATTTGATTCATCCTTTAAGACAACTTACGTTTGGAATAATAACGCGGCCCCATTACTTGTGATGGGTGCAGCGCTACCCGCACCGAAAGGTCGTTTAAGTTTAATCGGAGTGAACTTATCTGGTGCCGAATTCAACGGATCAAAAGTGGGCGCACGCTTAAACTTCGATTACGTTTATCCAAACAAAACCGAAATCGATAATTTAGTTGGCAAAGGAATGAAAATTATTCGCGTGCCTTTTGATATCACGCGTATGCAACCAAAATTGAACTCGCCTTTCAGCGCGACCGAATTTGCGGCCTTAGATGCCGTCGTGCAGTACGCTAGCGGCCAGGGAATGACGGTCATTTTAGATCCGCACAACTACGGATACATGACGACCGATGACGGCATATCCGCCCTTATAGGTGTTGACCCAACCATGCCCGCTGCAAACTTTGCCGATTTCTGGAAACGTATGGCAACGGCTTACATGAAGCAGCCGAACGTGATGTTCAACTTAATGAATGAACCCCACAAACAAACGGCCATCCAGTGGCGCGATGCCGCGATTCCCGCGATCAAAGCGATTCGCACTGTGGGAGCCACTCAAAAAATTCTGATTCCAGGCACTTCATATACCGGTGCGCACTCTTGGTCTAGCAGTGGAAACGCGGCCGCCTGGGCTGGATTTACGGATTTAAATTTTGGTTATGATGTGCATCAGTACCTGGATTCAAACAATTCAGGAATGGGCGAAAGCTGCGTCACTAACAAAGGATCGCAAGCTTTAGTCGCCTTTACGAATTGGGCCCGCACGAACAAAGTACAAGGTTTTTTAGGCGAAGCCGGTTGGCCAACGAACACGAATTGTCTGCTTGAAGGCGAAGCTTTATTAAATTACATGGCCAGCAACAACGATGTTTGGCTTGGGCTTTCGTACTTTGCGGCAGGCCCGTGGATGGGAGATTTTCACTATACGGTTGAGCCCATTTTTCTGGGCGCAAATTTAGTGATCGAACGCCCACAGATGCAGACGTTACTTCGTTACAAATAATTTTTGAACGGTCACCTCAAGTACAAATTGCGACGGCCGCAAGGTTTAAAACCAGAGGCGGAGCACCTAAACTAACAGAATAGATGACGGCATTTACTAAGGCCAGTTGGCCCGACATCTTAAGTGCCGTTAACAAAAATCCGCGTCTATTCGACTAGCTTTACTTTTTCAGATCCATGAATCGTATACAAAATAGCTTTTCTGGTTTCATCTATTTTTAATACTGGAAGAGATGATTCAGGATGACCAACAAGATTCGGAGTAAGCCCTGACAAATGGTCGATCCAGGTTCCTAGATTCGCGTACCTTTCAGA
>JACMQO010000051.1 GCA_014376935.1 Bdellovibrio sp. | reverse complement strand
CGAAGCCACAACAAGCTGGATGACATTAGATGCCGAAACCAGACGACCAAAATCTGTCGACTACAAAGAAATTTTTTCGAACTTGCAGCATCCTGAAAAAATTGAAACTGAAGATGAAAAAATTAGCCCCGAAAAGACTGAACAAACAACGATCGCAGAATTTAAAGTTCGTAACAGTGATATTGATCAAAATAACCACGTGAATAACACCAAGTATGCACAATGGGTTTTGGATGCGATTCCATTTCAAAGTCATCATGAATACGACTTAACAAGTTAT
This sequence comes from Bdellovibrio sp., assembly GCA_014376935.1. Lineage (GTDB taxonomy): Bacteria > Bdellovibrionota > Bdellovibrionia > Bdellovibrionales > Bdellovibrionaceae > Pseudobdellovibrio. The sequence goes on along the minus strand of JACMQO010000051.1, from coordinate 4,699 downwards.
TCAATTAACTTTGTGGCCGAAACCAAATTAAATGATTTAGTTAAAATTCAAAATGGGCCAAGAACAAATGAATTAGAAAGTTCATTTCAGACCCAATTTCAAGGTGTACGTGAATCTGACGGAAAGATCGTATTCTTAGCGAAGTTAGGTGCTAAAAAAATTAACGCTTAACGTAGTTCGAAACCTTTTCAACAAGTTGTTTTAAGTCGATGGGTTTAGATAAAAAATCATTACAGCCCGCGTTCAAACATTTTTCGCGCTCTTCATTCATCGCGTGCGCTGTCAAAGCGATGATTGGACCGCGATAGCTTCGCTCTCGTAATTTCTTCACGGCCATATATCCATCCATGATCGGCATTTGAATATCCATTAGAATAATATCGAAATTAAAGCTTATCGCTTTTTGAATACCTTCTTCGCCGTTGTTTGCAAATTCAAGTTTTACTTTATGGCGCTTTAACATGACTTCAATAAGAAGCTGATTATCCGGTGAATCTTCGACAACAAGAATGCGCGCTCCTTCGATTGACTTATTTGTATCTGATTGTCTAGCCGCTCCTGAAAACTTACTAAATAATTTTCTTTCTTCCTCTTTCTTCGCATTTTCAACTTGAATCGTAGCTACGAAAGTACTGCCGCGCCCGATCGAACTTTCTGCTAACACCAAATCTCCAACTAATAAATGAGCTAATCGTCTTGATAACGCTAATCCAAGGCCCGTGCCACCAAACTTACGCGTGACCGAATTATCAGCCTGCATAAAAGGTTTAAATAAGCGCTCTTTCTGCTCGGCAGCGATGCCCATACCTGTGTCCTTTACGCTAAAAACTAAATTCGAACGACCCGAATCTAGTTGCTGAACATTTGTAGTTACAGTGACAGTTCCTTTTTCCGTAAATTTTATGGCATTGCCAATAATGTTCATTAAAATTTGGCGAATCCGCTTACTATCAGAAATGGCCTGCTGCGGAAAGTTTGGATCTACCTCGTAGACTAAAGTAAGATTTTTAGCTTGGGCCACACTATTCAAAGGAGTAAAAACATCTTCAAGAAGTTCAGTGACAGAGAATTCTTCTTTTTCAATCTCTAGGTGACCGGCTTCTACTTTTGAAAGATCTAAGATGTCGTCAATCAAATGTTTTAAAGACTGACCATTGCGTTGAATTGTACTGATATATAATTCGCGATCCGCCTTTGTTAATGAATCGTCATCAAGTAACTGGGCAAACCCAATCACCGCACCTAATGGTGTGCGAATTTCGTGACTCATGTTAGCTAGGAATGCCGATTTTAAATTGTTCGCATTTTCAGCTGCCTCTTTCGCTAAAAGCAATTGCCTTTTCTGCAAAGCAAATTCGACGAACACTTTAACTTTACTTTTTAGAATTTGCGGATTGACTGGTTTATACAAAAAATCAACGGCGCCTAATTCGTAACCTTTAAAAACAAAACCGGATTGTGGCGAAGCAGCCGTGATAAACATAATGGGAATCGACTGCGTTTTTTCGGCTCCACGCATAAGTTCGGCTAATTCGAATCCATCCATCTCGGGCATCTGAACGTCTAATAGAGCCAATGAAAAATCATGATCTACCATGTAAGATAAGGCCTCAGTCCCAGACTGAGCTTTATAGATCTCTAGATTTAGATCTTCAAGTAATGAGCCTAAAGAAAATAAATTTTCTTTTCTGTCATCTACAAGTAGGACTTTAACCCTATTTTTTGAATCCACGTTTAATTTTTCAAAATCCATAATTATAAGCCTTTACTATAAATAGTTTTCAACTTTTATAGTCTGTTTAAAAAAAATCCAATCTCGTCTAAAGTCATCACTAATTGCGGGTCGGCAACTTCTAATGCCGTTTGTGGCATAATCGGATAACGCGCATCATCTGGGTTTTGCACAATGGCCAACCCCCCATGTTTACGAATTTGTTTAAGCCCGTCAGCGCCATCATGGTTTGTACCCGTTAAAATAATGCCCATCACACGTTTTTGATAAACCTCAGCGGCACTTTGAAACAGAACATCAATAGATGGCCTAGAGAAACTAACCGGAGGATCGATATTCAAATTAAAAACACCGTCACTTGAGATTAATAAATGATAGTTTGTTGGCGCAAAATAAACAACGCCTACTTCAATGGGTTCTTTGTCTTCGACTTCGCGAACCGGAACATGTGAAATCACCGCAAAATGATTCGCAAGGCTTCGCTTTGAATCGTGACTAATGTGCTGTACGATCACCATCGTCTGTGAAAACTTGGCTGGAAGCGAAACCAATATTTGCGTCAGGGATTCGATCCCGCCCGCAGAAGATCCTACAACAATCATGTCGTAAAGGCCCTTGGTTTCAATTTTGTTCCAGTTCAACCGTTCCACGTCTTACTACTTCTTTCTGTAAATTTTTTCATCTTTAGCGAAAGCATCATATTTTAAATCGTATTCAGAAAATCGTAAGGTCTCTTTAGAACCTAAACCTAAAAACCCGCGTCTAGATAGACTATCATAAAACAAATCAAAGGCCCTTTTTTGCAAAGCCTGATCAAAGTAAATTAAAACGTTTCGGCATGACACCAACTGCACTTCTGAGAAAACACTATCTGTCGCTAAGCTGTGATCGGCAAAAACGACGTTTTTTTTAAGAGATCTGTCAAATAGGGCCGAGTTCGAATCAGTTTTGAAATAATCTGAAAATGTTTTGGTTCCGCCACTGCGTTGATAATTTAATGTAAATTCTTTTATTTTATCTAATGGAAAAATCCCCTGCTCGGCCCGCTTTAAACTTTTTGGGTTAATATCCGTCGCATAAATTGTCGTTCTTTCTAATAAGCCCGCTTCGTGAAGCAGGATCGTGTAGGAATAGATTTCTTCACCCGTGCTGCATCCGGCGATCCAAATCTTTAACGAGGGGTAGGTGGCAAGTATCGGCAAAACATTTTCACGCATCTGATAAAAGAACTGCGGATCTCTGAACATTTCACTGGTTGGAATAGTTAAAAACTGCAATAGCTCGTAAAAAAATGAAGAATCGTGCAAGACTTTTTCTTGGATTCTAGAAATTGAAGTCAAACGAAACTGCGTTAATGCATTAGCCATTCGTCTTTTTACAGACGACATCGAATAACCACGAAAGTCGTAGCTATACTTATCATAGATGGCCTGCAACAGCAGTTTTATCTCAATGTCTAAATCGTCTTTCTGAACCATTTATTAGTTTCCGCGGCTTGCACTTAGCCAAATTCGCATTAATGAAAGAAGCTTATCAATATCAACTGGCTTCGCTAAATAGTCATTGGCACCGGCCTGTAAACACAGGTCACGATCATCTTTCATAGCTTTTGCTGTTAATGCGATGATCGCCAGTTTTTTATATTTTGGATTTTTTCTAATCTCGCGCATAGCTTGATACCCGTCCATCACGGGCATCATGATATCCATCAGCACGATATCAACGTGGCCTTCTGTTTCTAATTTTCTTAAGCATTCTTCACCGTTCTTAGCAATGACAATGCGTCCGCCCTTACTTTCAAGAGCGGCCGTCAACGCAAACGTGTTTCTCATATCGTCATCGACGATCATGATCGTTTTAGTTTCGAAAATCTTTTCGCGATTTCTTAAGTCTTCAAGTAGCGTTTTTTGTTGCGGGTTCATCTGTGATTCAACACGGTGAAGAAATAATGTCACTTCATCTAATAACCGCTCAGGAGATTTAGCCCCTTTGATAATAACCGATTGAGAATGTTTTGCTAACTGCGCTTCTTCATCACGTGTCAGGGCGCGACCGGTATAAACAATCACCGGCGGGTACGTTTGGTTTTCTTGAAGGTTCATTTTTTCAAGCAACTCAAAACCTGACATGTCGGGTAAATTTAGATCCATGATCATACAATCAAAAGAATACTTAGCCAATGCCGCAATCGCTTCAGCACCTGATTCAACACCCATCGTTTCTAAATGCGTATCTTCAATCAGCTTTTGAATTGCACCGCGCTGAATGGCGTTGTCTTCGACGATTAACACTTTTCTGATGTCTTGATGTAAACGTTCTTCAATTTTACCGAAGGCCTCTTTTAAAGTTTCGCGCTTAACTGGCTTCATCGTGTAGCCAATCGCGCCCATAAACATGGCCTGCTGATAAAAATCATGTCCCGAAATAACATGAACTAAAATATGACGGGTTTTCGGATTTTGCTTCAACTGATCCAGCACGAATAGACCACTTTGATCAGATAACTTCATATCTAATAGAACAGCCAAAGGTTGAAACTTTAAGGCTAATTCTAGGGCTTCTTCAGCTTTATGTGTAACTAAGCATCGGAATTTATATTCATGAGCCAAATCCATCAATATTTTTGCAAACGGTTCATCATCTTCAACGATAAGAACGCTGCGATCTTTAGTTTCAATTTTCTCACGATCGTCGTCGATAAAAGCTTTGTAATCTGCGCTTGGTTGCGTTGTTGCGATCGATTTCGTGTTTTCTTCACGCGCCATAAATGCGCGCTCTCGAGTTAACGATGGGCTTACGATGGGCGCAAATTTTGTAGTTTCGTTCTGATTTGCCTCATCGTACTTAATCGGAATAATTAATGAGAATGTGCTACCTGTACCCGGCTGACTATCAACAGTGATAAAACCACCAAGTAACCGTGCTAAATCTTTTGAAATTGACAGCCCCAGTCCCGTGCCGCCAAAT
>JACMQO010000050.1 GCA_014376935.1 Bdellovibrio sp. | reverse complement strand
TTCGATTCAAGGTTTGATACGGAGTTAATGTATCCGGCGTGGCAATTTTGAAATAGTAAACACAGCAGCGTGATACTGACGATTGCAAGAGTAGACTGTAAAAGCGCGTTGCGTTTTTTCATTGTCTCCTGCGGGATTGGTTTAGGCCGACAATGAACCTATCGGCTATTGCCTAAATCTCTAAAGGCTTTGAACGAAAAGGGTCTCAGATTGAAACGCTTGTCGTGACTGTTCGAAACAAATGAACTTGAAAACCGATTAAAAAGCCATTGCCTAATTCTTCTGGTGATAGCCATACTCATTGTCCACGCGACTTTAAAGAAAAAGATTGAGAAAAATTAAAAATGGGGAGAGAAAACAATTTATGCCAAAGCCAATAACTCCTTTAGTCGGTTGTGATGTGTTCGTGCTGAACGAAAAAAATGAACTTCTTATGATTAAACGGGCCGATAACGGATTTTGGGCCCTGCCGGGCGGATGCCATGATTTAGGCGAAACTCCGAAAATGTGCGCAATCCGCGAATGTAAAGAAGAAGCAGGTTATGATGTTGAAGTGACCGAGCTTTTGGGAGTTTTTAGTTCAAACTGCTACGCCTATGTCAATTACCCGTGGAAAGAAAATCAGTTTTGTCATATCTTGTACCGCGCTCATATCGTCGGTGGCCAAGCGAAAACGTCGTCGGAGACGACCGAAGTCGGCTGGTTTACAGAATCGAATATTCCGCCGTTGACTGATGGTCATGAACCCCGGATCCGCGTGGGTTTTGCGGCCGCGAAAGATCCTAAACTTAAGCCCTATTTTGAATAGCGAATGTGCTTGGGTTTAGGTTTTAAGTTAAAACTTTGTCATGTTTGGTTTTGGCCGCGATTGCAGTTGAAACTAAATCATTTTTTGTTAGAGTCCCGCTGTTCATTAAGGGGGCTTATGAAATTTCTAGTTCTTTCTGCATTGGCATTTTCTTTTTCGGCTTGCGCCTACGCCGCAACCGCACCGGCCGCTTACCCAAAGATCGTCGATGAAACGGCTTTAAAAGAAAGCGTCAATCCATGTGATGATTTCTACCAGTTCTCGTGCGGGACGTGGTTAGATAAAACGGTCATTCCTGATGATAAAAAATCGGTTTACCGTCAATCAACGCCCATGTCAGATTCAGTCGACGAACGTTTAAATAAAATTTTAGAATCTTATGCTAACGGAAAATTCGAAATTCCTGCGACCTATGCCACGAAGCTTGCCGATTTTTACAAAAGTTGTATGACGGCCGATGCGCACGCAGATGAATCGCTTCAGTTATTAAAAACAAAAATTGAAAATATTAAAAAAACGCAATCGGCCGAACAAATCGCAAACCTTGCGGCCGGGTTTCAAAAAGCCGGTACGGGACTTTTTAATTTCTACGCGATGCAAGACTACAATGATTCGACGGTTGTTTTAGCCGATATTTCACAGGGTGGAATGGCTTTAACGAACCCTGCGTATTACTTAGATCAAGATGCAAAGTCGGTTGAAATTCGTGAAACTTACAAAAAATATGTTGCCGAAGTTTTTGTTTTGCTTGGAGCAAAGCCCACCGATGCGCAGGTTATTTCGGTGACGATTCTTCGTTTAGAAACTGCTTTGGCGTCAAAAGCGTATTCGGTCACAGATCAAAGTGATCCCGACAAGGTGAATCACGTGATGGATCTAGTGGGACTTAAAAAATTAGCGCCCGACTTTAATTGGGTGGTTTATTTAAAAGCGATGGGAATCACCACGAGTAGATTTAATGTCGACGAACCTGAATTTTTTCAGAATTTCAATACCGTCTTAAAAGCGATGACACCGGTTGAAAAAACCTATTATTTCACGTGGCTTTTAGCCGATCATTCGGTCGATAAAATGGGTGGGGCGTTTGAGTTAGCGCATTTTAATTTCTGGAAGAAATATATGAACGGCGCAAAATCGATGTCGCCGCGCTGGAAGATCTGTACGCAGTCTGTTGAAGAAAGTTTAGGTTATGCTTTATCTGAGGCGTACGTTAAAACTTTTGACGGTGATGCGATCAAAGTAAAAACGAACAGTATGATTGACGAAATTAAAGACACCTTCGTTCAAGATTTAAATATTTTAAGTACCGGCGCCGACGCTTGGATTGATGGCCAAACTGTCAAAGAAGCGATCGTTAAAGCGCAGGCGATCGTCCGTAAAGTGGGGGCTCCGCAAGTTTTTAGAAATTACAGTTCATTAGTGGTAAAACCCACGAACTATTTAGAAAATGCGCTCAGCATTTCTGCTTTTGAATCCAAACGTGATGTCGCTAAAATAGGAAAGCCAGTCGATAAGACTGAATGGGGCATGATGCCTTGGGAAGTTAACGCGTACTACGATCGTTCAAATAATGAATTCGTATTTCCGTTTGGAATATTGCAACCACCTTCTTTAGATCTAATGGCCAGTGATGGCGCCAATTTCGGAGCCTTCGGCGGTGGTACGATTGGTCACGAACTGACGCACGGTTTTGACAGCGCGGGTAGTAAGTACGACAGTCACGGAAATTTAAAAGACTGGTGGACCGAAGAAACGAAAGCGCTATTTGGACAAAAAGCGCAGTGTTACGTTGATCAAGCTAATCTGTATAAAATTAAATCGGTTGATTTATTCGTGAACGGAGCTCAGACGTTAGAAGAAAATTTAGCCGATCAGGGTGGAGTGAAGTTAGGGTACATGGCCTTAGAGCAAATTTTGAAAACACGTCCGCAGGCAACACCTTGGATGGGTAAATATACCGAGCGTCAACAGTACTGGATCGCCTATGCGCAAAGTTGGTGCGGAAAAAGTACCGTCGAAAGTTTACGCTCACAGATGACGAATGATGTGCATCCACCGGCTGAATTTCGCGTGAATGAAGTGATGATGAATCGTCCAGAATTTGCGGCGGATTTTAAATGTGCGGCGGGTCAGCCGATGGCACCAGTCAATCGCTGTTCGCTTTGGTAGCGATGTTATTTTCTAAGTTGAAATTTTTCGAATCGGCTTAGTTCCTGTTCGATCAATTTCTTCTTTTCTATGGATTTTTCTTTTCCGATCCAGGTCCACTTCTGAATTAATAACTTGTTGTTGGGCCGATCGGTTTTTAGGTCGATGGCCGCGACGATTTTATTTCCGATCATGACGGGTAGGGCGAAGTAGCCGTAGATTCTTTTCTCTTTAGGAATGTAGGCTTCAAATTTGTGATCGTAATCGAAGAAGTGATTCAGGCGTTTTCTTTGGATGATTAAGGGGTCGAACGGCGACAGGATATGAACCTGATCCGTATCTATTTCGATCTGACGATCTAGGCGATCAGGCTTCATCCAAAGTTTCTTTTTTGTATCGGCGCCGTTTTCGATTTGGACTTCGATTAAATTTTTGCTTTTAACTTCGTTGTCGATCAGTTTTTGAATTTCTATTTTTTTCTTTGGTTCCAAATGGCAAATCGAAGCAAGACTAACTAGGGCCTGCGATTTAAGGGCGCGGTCTAAAAGATAAGCGTTACATTCTTTTTCGGTGGCGGCTTTAGGTTTTTGATCCCAATCAAAATGGCGATCGACCAGTTCATAT
>JACMQO010000049.1 GCA_014376935.1 Bdellovibrio sp. | reverse complement strand
GACAAAATGGGGAGCCAAAGTCCTTCATTCAAAGTCGGTCGAAATGGCGCATCTAAAAAATGTAAAACTTTTTGTTGGATCTGCCGCTGATATCAAAAGTATAGGCACCACTATTTCGGCGCAGGCAGATACAAAATCAGATGGATTAAGCGTCAACTCTTATTCAACCGTTTTTAAAATGCAATACTCAGATATCACCAATTCAAGCTACAAAGATGAATTCTGCAGTTATATTATCGCCCACCAAATTGCTGCGCCCGACATCCTATTTGCCGATAAAGATATTTTTTATATCGCGGGCCCGAAAGAAAACTTAGATTTAATTCAAAAAATAGATTTCAAAATTTCTAATTTTAAACTTTTGCGTACAGACTTATGCTCGGTCTCGTTAACGTGCAAAGAAAAACCATCAGAACAAATCGTAAAATTAGCACACACAAAATTATCTGAAAAAACGATTCAACCCGAACGTCAGGTCATAACCGCTAACAACATAAACTTCTTTTTAGAACAAAAAGATAAGACAGCGGCGATACAAATTTTACACTCAACGATTTAAAAAGAAAAAGCCGCATATCAAATGCGGCTTTCGTAAAAAATAATTCAAATTAAAAAATTATTTAAGATACGGATCCAAAGGATTCGATAACTTATTGTAGCGATCTTTCATAATATCAAAAATTTCTCGATTAGCTGGATTGACCTGCTTGCACTCATCCACGCTAGCCATGCATCGCTTTTGCCCCTTTAACCATTTCGATAAATCAGGATTCGCCGTGGTTCCTTTAGAAGCTGCCGAATTTGGTTTCGAGCTACTTCCGCCCATACCAAACATCGATTTGATCTGACCAAATACTCCACCACTTCCAGAACCATTTTCGCCTTCACCGGCCGCAGCCGCTGGCGCACCACCGACATCCGCGTTCGGAGCTGACCCGCCTCCGCCACCGCCGCCACCACCGCTGGCCGTTAAACCTGGGTTGGTCGTAGCTTTTGCGTCTTCAGTTGTACCCGCAGCTTTCTGTTGATTGAACGAACCTAAATCTAAACTATCTGCGCCCGTTGATCCTGCCGAAGTCGGAAGCCCCGACGCCGAAGTCGTTCCAGCCTTACCATCAATGCCGGAAAAATTAGAAACCGTAGTCGCCGCCGCCGTTTTACAAACCGCTAAAGTTGAATCGCGACTACATTGACAAGCTACCGAAGAATAATTTGCCGTTCCGACAGAACAGTCACCATAAGCCAAACACGCCGTCGATCCATATTGTGAACCACCCACTAAACAATCTGCCCCCGTTGGAATAGCTGCACACGCCGTTGATCCGGTCGTCTTCTGGCATTCACAAATTTTTGCAGACTGTGATGCTTTTGAATAGTCTGTTAACATACCATCTAGAACGCCCTGTTCTTTTTTCGCATCAACCGTACATATATTTTTACCGTCGTATGCGCTCTGATTTAAAGTACCAATTGCATTCGAAATCTGAGTCATATCGTCAACGGATTCCTTACCATCAGGTAAAATTCTAACAAATCCTTTGCACGTATCAGTCACTTTATTACCTTGTAATAAGGTATTAATTTCTTCGCAGGCGCTAACACACTGATTGAATTCCGTATCACAATTTGCTTTAAACATATCTAAAGCTTTTAAAGTCGTAAATGCACCTAAACCAACACTCGCACACGAAGCCGCATTTCCAGTTCCTGCTTGCTTCATATTATAGATTTGGCTAGCCATACTAACTAAATCTTTTCCAATTCCAACACTACTGTCGCTAGATTTGCTTGCATCACAAGTTTCTTTAGCTTTTTTTGCGTTCGAAACGCAAGAGTCCGCCTTGTCTGTGAAATTTTTTAAGCATTGATTTGATTTAGCGTTATCGCCGGACGGAGCCGCATTCACAGTTTGCAGAACTTTCGCATCAATACAAATTTCTGATTTACCTAATTCTCGACCTGTCGCTTTACACATACACGCTAACGACTCACCCTGCTCCTCAACACCACCGCGAGCTGCACACGAAAGTTCCGTGCTAACTTCCATTTCTTTTGGAGGTGTCGTGGATGACCCTCTTAGCGTAGGAGTTGCCGAACAAGCCCCATTCACCCAATATCCTCCAGCTCGTCGACAAGGATCCTCTGTTTCACATACAGTCACAGGACCCGGCACCTTTTTTCCTTTAACTGTTTGCCAGCAAGCGGCGCTAGCAAATTCAGAAGTAAATAGAATAAAGAAACTAAAAAATAAAAGAACACCGGCAGTGAACTTCCCCATACACACCTCACCTATTTGTTTCGGCATTCTCATTACAAGACTTAAGTCATTTCGTTTAAAATTCTCAAATCAAGACGCTCTAATTTCTTAACAAGAACTCGGTCGAAATATAAAAAACTTGGCAACACTTGATGACAGTCCTATAGTCGATATTTGCGTATGCGAAAGGCCCAATATGTCTGAAAAACTAAAGCACTCTTTTTTTGATTATACAGTTCAAGATGCCAGCGAATCGAAATATGATTTATCAAAACACAAAGGTAAAATTGTATTGGTCGTGAACGTCGCTAGCAAATGTGGATTCACGGGGCAGTACGCAGGACTTGAGGAACTTTATAAAGAGTTCGGCGGTAAAGATTTTTTGATTCTTGGTTTTCCATCCAATCAATTTGGCTCGCAAGAGTCAGGTACGAATGATCAGATTCAACAGTTTTGCTCACTGACTTATAATGTGACATTTCCAGTGTTAGCGAAAGTGGATGTCAACGGAGACGACGCAGCACCCGTGTATCAATTTTTAAAACACGAAGCACGCGGAATTTTAGGAACCGAGCGCATCAAATGGAATTTCACAAAGTTCCTGGTAGGAAAAAATGGTCAGGTGTTAAAACGTTATGCACCAACGACTGAACCAAAAGACATCGCCGCCGACATCAAAGCCGCGTTGGCGTAATTAGGCGCACCACCGTCTTACAGTAAGACATGGTGCAGTTCTTGTAGTGTTTTCTTAATACACCGGTCAAAAGGGGTTTTAATGAAAGCACGTTTATCTAAATCAATTGTAGTATTAGTACTGTTTTCAAAAACGATTGCATTCGCAAACCCAACGACAATTTCTGACATCAAAGATGAAAATATTATCTGCTTTAACATTTCAACGTTAAAGACCGACGCTTATGCCTTTAAAACAACTGCGCCTTATAAAGTATGGAAAGCGCAGTTAGACGCCGAAGGAAAAGTAAAAACTAAAAAGGCTTTCTTGTTAGGTAATTCTGAAATGACAAAAGATCCAGATGAAAACTTCTTAAAAGGATTTTCTGCAGAATTAACAAAAAAACAAAAACTAGCGGGCACATTTAATAACAATAGCCAAATGGATGACGACTTCACATTAACAGTAGTAACAACCCACGACGACGACGGAAAAGAAAAAAACCAAGAAAGCAAAGGCAATGTCGTTAGCCGTTACAATTGCCAAATCAGCCAACACTAAAGGCTACCACGACAAAAACGCAGAACAAAAAAAAGCCAGAATTTTCATTCTGGCTTTTCCAATTCTAATTTAACTAACTCAATCGAATCCAGCTTTCGCCAAAACTAATTCAAAGGAACCTTAGCTTCTTTAGCAGGAGCCGTTTTCTTAGATTTCTTAGG
>JACMQO010000048.1 GCA_014376935.1 Bdellovibrio sp. | reverse complement strand
TTCTGTCAGCCTAGAACGACCATTGTTATTTTCTATCTCGCTCAACCAGCCAAGGCTTCGTTGATTTTTTTTACATGCTTGTCGCGCACTGAACCCTGCTAGGAGTCTTAAGTGCTGAATGATGATCCCGTAGTTTTCCATAAAAACCTCTCTTTCTAAATGTTTAGGAATGAAAATTTGAACATTTGGAAAATTTATTCAGAGTTCAATTTTTTTGAACTTCTGGAAAATTTTCTGAAGAGAGGCAGCAGTGACAGGGTTTTGGAAGGGAGCCAGAGATTCCCAAGGGGTTTTTAGGGAGGGCGTAGAAAGACCGAATTTCGATCTCGTGTGATATTAACTATTTAGAACTGTTTTATTTTTTTTAATGCGGACCAAAGCTCCAATTCAGTAACTAATGAATTGGAGCGGGAGACGGGACTCAAACCCGCGACCTATGCCTTGGCAAGGCATCGCTCTATCAACTGAGCTACTCCCGCAACGTAATTAAGAGATATGAAAATAGAAGAAACCCTTCGATCTGTCAACTAACCTTCAAAAAAATTTACTGCTTTTATTGAAGCATCAACGACCCCTAAAAACTTAAACTAACGCTAACAATTCTGAGCCTTCATTATGCATAAAGCGCAACACGATATGTAAAATGCGGTTAATAAAACGTTTTCAATTGCAACCAACCACCCACCTGTAGGGTAATGACCCGGTCACGAAATAACGAATTGGTAGGGGTACCGTTATGATTATGAAAGCTTTCAACCGCTTGGGCTTAGGTTTACTTTTCACAGCTCTGTTCGTCTTTAGCTTTACGGCCGCGGCTTTTACGATCCCCGAAATATCTTTTTTAAATCACGTTGAACCTTTGCAAAATGTCAAATTCATCGTGACCCCCGAAGACGGAAACGAACAACTTGTGGCCGCCTTTGACGCCGCAAAAAAATCAATCAAAGTCGGCATCTTTGGTATTTCAAGCCAAGATATCGCCGGCAGTTTGGTGACCGCCCAAAAACGCGGCGTCAGCGTCACAGTCATTTGCGACAGCTACTGCGAAGCCAGCCCGAAACGTTTAGCCATCACGAACCAGCTGCGCGAATCAGGCGTTACCGTTTATATCGCAAGCTCAGGCTTTTCGATCACTCACTGGAAGATGTTTGTGATTGATGAAAATTTAGCGTTTATCTCGACGATGAATTTTATTTCAAGACACAGCGAAATGCGCGACATGGGTGTTTTTGTTTCTAACCCCACCATCGTTCAAGAGATCTTAAATGTTTACGCGGCCGACATTGAAAATTCTAAAAATTCGACAGCGATTACGCCCCCACTGTCGCAACCGAATCTAGTTTGGAGCCCCGCAAATTCGGCCGACAAGCTCGTGCAATTAATTAATAGTGCCGATCAAACTATTGAAATCTGGATTGAAAATATGGGCAATAACTCAGTCCACGCAGCGTTAGCCAAAGCCGTTCAGCGCCAAGTCAAAGTGCGCGTACTGACTTCTTTGTGCGGGATGGGCATGACGGGATCAATGGCGTACAAGAATCTAAAACAGCTGATTGCAACCGGAGTCACCGTGCAAGGGATGCCGTATCCAGCCACCACCGACATGCCCTACATTCATGCGAAAACCATCAATGTGGACCACCAGATGGTCTTTATGGGGTCAGAGAACTTTTCAAATAACTCACTATTAAATTCACGTGAACTTGGCCTGATCTTTAATAACCAACAGATCCAGTCGCGCATGGCTAATCTTTATGAGGCCGACTGGAAACACTCATTGCCCATTCCTGATATCGCACCGGAAACGTGCGATTCGTTAACGCCACCACCCACAGTGCTTCCATAAATATCTCGAATTTTTGTAAAAATTTGTTATTTAAGTGTTTTTTAATTTAAAAAATTCGTGTCATAGTAGCGCCTGTGAATATACTGCATCTTTTATCTCAAAATCATCTGACCGGCGCCGAAGTCTACGCCGCGCAGCTTATTCACGAACAAGCTTCTAAAAATACCGTTTACCAAATTTCAAACGGCTTTTTCATGCCGACCGAAGCCAAGCAAATTAAGCTTAAAGTTGAAACCAAATCACGTTTTCAATTTATTCGAAATATTTTTTGGCTGCGTCGCTTTTTAATCGAAAACAAAATTCACGTCATCCATACCCATTCGCGCGCTGCCGTTAAACTTGCGTACTGGGCCCGCTTTGGAGTTAAAACGGGTTTGGTGGCGACCATTCATGGCCGTCAACATCCATCGCTTTCGAAAAAAATATGGAACCAGTACGGCGACAGAGTCGTTACGGTGTGTGAAACGATTCAAAAGCAACTGATCCGCGATTTTAACTACAATCCCCTTCGCATCTCTGTCGTTCGTAATGCTATCTCTGAGAAGGGATTTTACTTTTCACACACGACACAAACCTTTCCTAAAGATCGCCCCTTAAAAATTGCCATCGTTGGCCGCACCACAGGACCCAAAGGCGAACGGACCCGTCAATTTGTCAATGCGATCCCCGGCTTAGAAAAAGAACTTCAGTTTAAAGCTGATTTGGTTCTTGTCGGAGCCTCTAACTCTTCAATCACTTTAAATTTAAATAGCGATGTTCGCGTTCGCCAGATTCACGTCGAACACACTTTAACATCTAAAGACTACAACGAATACGACCTGGTGATTGGCTCTGGGCGAGTAGCAATGGAATCGTTACTGACCGGTGTTCCGACAATTTGTTTCGGTGAGGCCAGCTATCAGGGCTTAGTGCGCTCAAAAAATGTGGTTCAATCAATCGAATCCAACTTTGGGGATATTGAACTGGATTCAATGAATCCAGTTCTAAATCGCGCCCAATTGAAAAGCGATCTTGAAGCGCTGTTTGCAAATGAACTCCGTTTAGATGAACGCCAAGTTTTAGCCGGCGTCATTCAAAATGAATTCAACAGTCAAAAAATTGCGCACCGAATTCACCGCGCTTACGAATCAAGTTATTTTTTACGAAATTGTCCGAAGTGGATTCCGACCTTGATGTACCACAAAATTCCCGATCAAGAAATTCAGTCACAACATAAAATCTACGTCACCAAAGACAATTTTAAAAAGCACTTACAATTTTTTAAAGATCAAGGATTTCAAACTTTAACTTTCAATCAGCTGAAAAAATTTAAATCAGGCGAAACCGATTTTTCTCAGTTTCCTAAAAAGCCCCTGATCTTAACTTTTGACGACGGCTACGTTGATAATTTAGAAAACGCATCACCACTATTAAAAGAATTTGGCTTTAGGGCACAAATATTTTTGTTGGCCGACCCGACAATTGACAGCAATCACTGGGATCATTCAGAAACAGAAAAACCCCATGACATTATCTCAGGATCTGATCGTCAAAAATGGAAAGATTCGGCCTTTGAAATCGGATCACACGGTTTTTCTCACCAAAAAATAACCCAAATGACCGAAGACCAGGCCCGGGTTGAGCTGCGCGAATCAAAAAAGAAACTGCAAGACGAATTTAATACCGAAGTGTCGGTTTATGCATTCACTTACGGCGATACCTCAATACTTCATGCCCACTTCGCTTTC
>JACMQO010000047.1 GCA_014376935.1 Bdellovibrio sp. | reverse complement strand
TCAGTCTTTTCGGGGCTAATTTTTTCATCTTCAGTTTCAATTTTTTCAGGATGCTGCAAGTTCGAAAAAATTTCTTTGTAGTCGACAGATTTTGGTCGTCTGGTTTCGGCATCTAATGTCATCCAGCTTGTTGTGGCTTCGCCAATTTTTTTTTCGTTTAGATAAATAGCGAAGTCGCGATTTGTAAAAGCTGAAGCGCTGACGCGAACCCAAGTTTTAATATGGACCGTATCTTCCCATTTTGGCCACTCTTTCATAACTAGTTTTTGGCGTGTTAAAACCCAAAATGTTTTTCGAGCCACCATTTGCTCGTAACCCAGACCCAAAATATTTGCGTGAAAGTGAGCTATATCCTGTAACAAATTAAGTAGCGCATACAAACCCAATTTTCCGCGGGTATTGGTTAAGAAGCTGCTAATATGATATTCTTTTTCGTACAGATCTTTATTTTGAATTAACTTTGGTTCAGCCATTTAGGCACTATAAAAGCTTTAACGGCCGATCGCAACCGGTCTATTTTTATAGATTGTTAATTTCAACTTATAAAAATAGCACTTTCTAAAAAAAATGAGTACCTTATAAAAATGAATTCTTTATTACCCCCTTTGCAAAAACCTTTTCTTCGTGGCCATTTTCATCAGGCGGCTTTCTTTTTCTGCTTAGGTGCCTGCGCGATGTTAATTGCTGAATGTAAGGATATGAAATCGGGCATTGCGATCGTTATTTATTCGATTAGCTTGTGCGGTTTATTTGGTGTGAGTGCCCTTTATCATCGTATCGAATGGAAGCATAATGCGCGAATGTGGATGCGGCGATTAGATCACGCATTTATCTTTATTCTGATTGCCGGCACAGGAACGCCGATTTGTTTTTTAGTTTTAAGCGAAGCCCATGGCACCCAATTTTTTTTAATGGTTTGGACGGCGGCACTCATTGGAATCATTCAATCGTTGTTCTGGGTTAAGGCTCCGAAATGGGTTTCGGCTATTTTATATATTGGCGTTGGTTGGATGGCCGTTCCGTACCTGCCTGAAATATATAATTCGTTAGGTATGGGAAAATTAGTTTTGCTGTTAGTCGGTGGTGTTTTCTATACAATCGGCGCTTTGATCTATGCGTTTAAATATCCGAATCCATCGCCCATTTATTTTGGATATCATGAAATTTTTCACGTGTTAGTGATCGTGGCGGCCGTTTTTCATTTTTTAATGATTCGCAGTCTTATTTTTTAATTTGATAAAATCCGGTATCACGAATAAGGCCCAGGTTAATCAATTTTAAACCTGTGTCTAAATCTGCAAATTCTTTTTCTATATCAATTCCATGTTCAGTTAAAGATTTCAGTAAAATGAAAGCATTTCCAGATTCAGATAACGACACTTTAAAAGCGGCGATCAAATTCTTAAAGTCAGAGTCGATGAAGAAGCGGCAACGATTTTTAAATTCTGATTTAGAAAGTACCCCCTGATCCTTTCTAAAATAGGGTGGGTTAGAAATAATTAAATCATAGCTGCTGGCATATATACTTTCAGGCTGTGCGAGCATTTCGTAGTTAATATTTAAAAATTGGGCTGAAACTGATTGTTTTGTAATACCATTAAACGTTTCGACATTTTTGTCGAAAAACGGCTTATAGATGTTTTGAATTTCTAAGAAGTCGGTTTTTTTTGGTAGTTGCATTCCGTTCGAATTTAAATGAAAAAGTAAATCTAAGCCGACGATCCCGCAACCAGAACATAAATCTAAAATTTGGGTGTACGGTAGGTGAAATTTTTTTATTTTTTTAAAAACTTCACGCGCTAAAAACACCGAATCATGAGAGAATCGGTACTCGTCAGGCTGCACGTAATTAAAAGTAAAATGTAAATTTATCGACGACACTGAAAGATGATGGGTAGAAGCTCATTTTTTGTCAAAAAAAATCCCACTTTTTTTAAAAGGGGATTAAAAATAACTCCAGAATAAATTATAAAATCTTCTTTACAAAATAATTCTGGAATCGAAAGTGATTAAAAACGTACAGTACTTAAGTTTTGCGCAGCACTACAGCGGTATCTAATTCCTTTAAAAACTAAATTTATTAATATAATTCACTGTAGTTGCGACCGACCGTATGGATGTTTTGTCGAACACGCATAATTTTTTCTTGAATTTCTTGGTCGATTTCAATGTTCGCACGGTCGGCTAAATCGCCTTGTGCTTCTGGAATTTGTTCTTCGTATGAAGATCCGTTCAAATTTGTATTTGTTGGTTTTACAGACGGAGTTACTTTTTTAGTTTCTTTATTTTTTGATTCTGCTGTTTTCATTTTATCTCCTATTTAAAATTTTAAAAAGGCCCGGATGCTCAGGTTAGGGTGCGAACGGTCTATTGGGCTGAACAATAGACCGCTCACAAGTACTTGAGTGTAATTAGGCTTACTAACTACTAAAGCAAAAGTGTGGCCTTACCTAAAAATACGTTTTATTCGATCTCAGCTCGGTTTGTGATGACAATTGCCCCGTAATTAAGATTTTAGACCTGGACGTTTTGACCCAAGTTGCCGAATTCGGCATAATCATTTTGTGATAAAAGTATTTGAATATAAGAACTGTGACACTTGCAAAAAAGCCATTAAGTACTTAGATACCCATGGAATTGTATTTGATAAAATTCCGATAGTGGATCAACCACCGACTTTAACTGAGTTAAAACAAATGCTTACATTTCTAAAAAATGACGGAGAATTATTTAAAAAACTTTTTAATACATCTGGTGTCCAGTACCGTGAGTTAAAAATAGCAGATCAAATTAAAGATGGGCTGACTGAAAACGCAGCGTTAAAAATTCTTTCAACCAATGGAAAGTTAATCAAAAGACCTTTCCTGTTAACGAGCACGGGGGGAACAGTTGGATTTAAACCCGATGAGTGGGCGCGCATTCTAAGGCTTAAAAATTAGACTTTAAATAATTAGGAGTAATTGCCCGTTCGTCTTTATAAATAGCGGGATCGGCCCTTGGCACAAGTCATGCTTTGTAAGTTAAGTATGACAAATCAAAACACAGCCATATTTGGAATTTTTAGAAAAAGAACTGAAATATCAGAAGCCATCTCTTCATTGAAAAATGTGGGATTTGGTTCTCAAGATATTTCGATCATGTTTCCTGAAACAAAAGGGGCTCAAGATTTCCCTCAGGTTCAGAAAAATCAACTTCGTAATGGCGCCATCGTTGGCGGAATTATTGGAATCATATTAGGCGGTACTTTAGGGGCGGCTATTGCGGGCGGAGCCTTTCCAGGTTTTACTTTCGTGGGTAACTCAACTCCGATGATTGGGCCTATTTTGACTGTGATCGTTAGCGTCCTATTGGGTACTTTAGCAGGGGCCGCGTGCGGGACTCTTGTTGGAATTGGAACTCCAGACCCTGCAGGTAAACGCTATGGTCAGTACGTGCATGCTGGCGGAATATTACTTTCGGTCAAAAGCGAAGTTCCTGAAAAATTAGAAAAGGCGCAGCAGATTTTAGATCACGCTGGTGCTCAAGATATAAATTATATGGATGAAGCTGACGGTTGGAAGACGGCTCTTCACGAAGAGCGGGCTTTGTTTATTGAAGACGCGAATGAAGTTCCACCGGAAAATATGACCCAAATGTAGGGGTAAATTGTCCACAAACTTTTAGGAACGAGACAAAAAAAGGGTAATTACAATGGCGATCGTAGAATCAGTAGAAAAACAAGTTGGACAATTTTTAACAACAGCTAAAGAAGTGCAAACTCAACTTCAACGCTTTCAAAAACGGGGCTTGAAGCAAGGCTTGTTGATCACACAACAAGGCGAAATCAAGGCGCGTGAATTTTTGCTTCAAGTTTTCGAAAGCGGTTTAACTTTATTAGGTCAAGGTATGTTGACGGCCCGCAAAGCGACCGAGTCTTTCGTTGCTGAAACACACCGTAAGCTAGAAAAAATTGAAAAGTTAAACGCATCGGTCGAAGCGGCTGATTCAGAAGAACTAGAAGCTTCAGCAGATGAAGAGTCTCAAGTGACTCCGTTAGAATCTTTAAATGGAAAGCACAAAGCAAAAAATCCAAAATTTAAAGCTGCGAAAAATAAAAAACAGCATTCGCATTTAGCGAATACGTCTAGACAGCATTAAGATTTAGATTTTAGAAAGTAAATATTAAACGTGAACAATCAAAACACCTTCATTGTTTTGATTGTTTGCGGTTTTTTCAAAATGAAAAGTATAACCACCCAATTTTAAGTACTTTTGTACAGCGTTGCGCACTTGGCCCGTGCCTTTTCCGGTCATGATTTTGACTTGGTTAAGTCCTTTATTGTGGGCCTGCATTAGGAAGCGGTCGACTTTATCCTCAATATCCACAAGGTTTTCCCCATGTAGATCTAAAAGAGGAATTTTCGAAGACGTAGTTTTGTTTTTTGCCATAGGTTCCTCACAGAAATTATAGGATTGGTTTCTGAGTAAGTGCAAAGAGAAAAGAAACAGGGATGTGTAGTCATGAAAATTTCTTTGATTAACAAACAAAATTTGGGGCGTATATTCTTTGTTACAGTCGCCTTTATCGGTGCACTAACCATATTCTATAATTATCTAACTATAATTGCGTTAGCCGCCGTATTTTCATTTGCGCTTGATCCCTATATTCGTCGCATGCGTGATTCAGGAATTCGCAGCCGTTCGTTAGGCGCGGGATTGATCGTATCGGTCGTCTTGCTGACAGTGACTGGCCCCATCTTGATTGCGTTCTATCAAACTTATATGAAAATCACTGACTTGCAGATCATTGGAAACACGGATGACGTCAAAGCAAAGGCGATGGCGATGTTGAATCAATTTGTTTTTCAGGTGACTGAACTTCTTCATAGTTTTGG
This sequence comes from Bdellovibrio sp., assembly GCA_014376935.1. Classification (GTDB taxonomy): domain Bacteria; phylum Bdellovibrionota; class Bdellovibrionia; order Bdellovibrionales; family Bdellovibrionaceae; genus Pseudobdellovibrio. Next base: position 10,298 of record JACMQO010000047.1, on the reverse strand, counting down.
GTTTAAAACAAACATTTCTTTATTTTCTGAAAGCCAGCTTGAACGACTTTCAGATTTTGCAATCAACTTTGCGACATCAATTGTGACACAAATGCCCGAGTTTTTATTTATGTTATTCATTCTAACGATTTCAACGTTCTACTTTCTATCACAGTCTAGACGTATCCATAACTTTTTTGAAAAAACAAATTTCTTATCCAGAAAGGAAGTTTTTCATTTGGTGAATGCCATTCGTATTTCTAGTCGAAGCGCCGTGATATCATCAGTCGCCACAGGATTATTTCAGGCGACAATTGTCGCCAGCGCAGTGACCCTAGCGGGTTATCATATATTTTCACTAATTTTTATCGTGACCTTTTTTCTTTCGTTTATTCCGGTAGGGGGAGCCGTTCCTGTCGTTATGTTTATGTTGATTCCCGCATTTGTTGATGGAAATAAAACGGGAATATTAATACTAATTGCTTCAACAATAATTACAGGAGTAGTTGATAATATAATTCGCATGATGATTATTGGTCGCTCTGAAAATGACCTTCATCCCATCATTGCGCTGCTTTCTATATTTGGTGGTATAACAATGTTCGGATTACCCGGTTTGTTTTTAGGGCCCGTCATTGTTGATACCGCTTACCGAATCATTCCGATCCTTGCGTCGAATATCACGTTTGAAGAAGAAATCAATGATGTGGATCCGCAGATTCAAGTGAAAGTTGAAAACTATACCGAGATCAATCAATAAAAAATTTATAAAATTGAACTAACGCCTATGCACCCCGCGTTTACGTGAACGCGAAGTGCTGGCTGAATAAATTACAGATATCGTTTAAAGATTTTTGTTTAGAAACATAACCGACACGTGCAAAATGCGCGGTCTGCGTGAAGTTACATTCTTTCTCTGGAGTTCCTGAAAAAATAAGCACCGGAATTTTATTATCTACCGGTAGTGCGGATGCTTTTTTAGAAGTCGATAAGCCTTTCTCAACCTCGGTTAAAGTTTCTCCTCCGTTTAAGGCTGGTAGCTGCCAGTCTAAGACAATCAGATCGTATTTTTTGCTGGTTAAGCAGTTCATAGCCTCGTACGGATCAGTGGCCGTATCGACGCGACAATTATAGTGTTTTTGCAGCGTGCTTTTCAAAAGCATATTTAGGTCTTGGTCGTCTTCGATCATTAAAATATGTAATTTTTTTTTAAATAGACCGAACAAGCTGGCCACGTCCAGTAGTCGGTGCTTTTTTGACTTTAGATCTGTGTTCATCTGTTTTGACATAGTCGGTCCTTTTAAATTTCGTGGTGGTCAGGTTATTTAGATTAAAAAGCAAGGGTGGTGCCATCCATGAACTTCGCTATATCGCGCCGGGCTTCAAGAATAAAAATGACTGAGGTAAAATGCCCGGCGTTCAGTGGATTTATTATATTAGACTGTCGTCGGTCCCTATGAAATTATATGTTCGATGAAAATAGTAAAATGCTTTTTAACCGTTCTACCCATGAGTGTTTTCGCTCAGGCTCAGATTGAATCACTGACGAATGACCAGCAATACCAATGACTTTACGAAGATTTATTTTCGGCCCAGTGCGGTTTATTTAAACTAGTACTAAATGACGTTCAACATCTAAGATCGGCGATTTTAATTGTTCGATCTTAAATTGGGCGTCTTTAAATTTTTTACGTGATAAAGCGATCTCTTCATTTATTTTTTCTAAGCGGCCTTTAAGTAAAAAATATTTTCCGCCCGATTTATAATACATGCGACTAATATCTAAGATCACATCGATCGGTTTAAACGCCCGCGCCGTTACTAAATCTATATTTTGTAAGTTATGCGGAATATCGCCGTTGACGGTTAAGTTCGGCGCGATCGCTTTACAGCGTGTAAGAAAGTCTTGTTTCTTATTACTTTTTTCGAATAAATGAAATGCCGTTTTCGGAAGTTGAATCGCGAAAAGAACTCCGGGAAGCCCCCCGCCAGATCCGAAGTCAGCCACAGCTTTTAAATTTTTCGGAAATTGAGCTAATGGCAACATGCAGTCAATTAAGTGATTATCGATCAGTTCTTCAAAAGTCATTTTGCGACTGATAAGATTTAAATCTTCATTCGCAGCCCACAGTAAATCGATATACGCTTTTAACTGTGTTAAGCCATCTTCACGAAAGCCAAGTTCAAGAAATAGGGGAATTCTTTTTTCAAAATGCATATCTTTAACTATATGATTCCTGAGGCATTTTCTAGTTAATTTTTGATCCGAAAGGGATTAGGCTTTAAAAACCAGCCTTAAGGGCTTTGCTTATCAAAAAAGGACGTCACGTATGGAATACAGAAAACTAGGAAATTCAGGTTTACGAGTCAGCCAACTTTCGTTTGGTTCATGGGTTACATTCGGAAAACAAATGGACGTGAATCCGGTGAAAGAGTGCTTGAAATACGCTTTCGATCACGGGGTCAATTTTTTCGATAATGCCGAAGTGTATGCCGCCGGCCAATCTGAAACGATTATGGCTGAAGCCTTTCAACAAATTGGATTATCACGTAATGAATACGTTTTAACGACTAAGTTTTTCTGGGGCATCGAAGATCGTGTTAATTTTAAAAATACTTTGAATCGTAAATATTTAATGCAAGCTATTGATCACTCGTTGAAACGTTTGAAGACAAGTTTTGTCGATGTGGCTTATTGCCATCGCTATGATCCCGAAACCCCGATCGAAGAGATTTGCTTTGCGATGGATCAAATGATTCGCGACGGAAAAGCTTTATATTGGGGGACTAGTGAATGGCCAGCTACGGCTATCGATCAAGCTTATGATTTTGCTGTCACTAATGGATTACACCGTCCCATTGTCGAACAGCCTCAATACAATTTGTTAGAAAAAGATAAAGTTGAAAAAGAGTTTGCGCCGCTTTATAAAAAAATGAAATTAGGTTTAACAACGTGGAGTCCGCTGGCGTCTGGTCAGCTAACCGGAAAATACTTAAATGGCATTCCGCAAGATTCTCGCGCGAATCTTTCGTCGATGGGATGGATCAAAGACGAAGTCATGAATCCAAATCATGTCGCGAAAGTTCAGAAGTTAAAAAATATTTCAGATCAATCTGGAATCTCTATGACTCACTTAGCCTTAGGCTGGTGTACATTAAATCCAAATGTCAGCACCGTGATTTTAGGAGCCAGTCGTTTAGAACAATTGAAAACGAATCTAGAAGTGCTTTCGAAATTAAATCAAATACGTGATTTAAAAAAAGAATTAGACGCGATTTAATGTCGAATAACGTCATGACACCCAAACAAAAAATCATCAACTTGATTAGTCTTGTTCTGTTGATTTTAGTTTTTTGGAATTTTTTTAAATCAAAAGCACCCACGGTGGCCGAAGTTGAAACTAAACCGGCCAGCGAATTAACGGCGTTTGAAAAGGGTTTAGACTGTAAGTGTGACCAAAGTTTTGTCATTACTCCGGCGTTAAAAGTGATTAAAAAATTAAAAGATGATAATCAAGGAATTCGTCATCAGAAATGGTTAGTGCAAAGCCCTGCCGGGCAGATCATCCTTTTCGTACATAATTTAGAATTGTGTCAGCCACTTGATATTGAAAAAAACGACATGGTTCAATTGGCCGGTGAATTTAAATGGACGGACAAAGGGGCTTTGATTCATTGGGCCCATTTCGATCCTAAAAAAAAGCGTCCTGATGGTTATGTCGAATTTAAGAGACGAAAGTATTGCTCTACGGTAAAGGCATCGAACTAAATCAAGATCAAAGTCTAATTCGCCCCAGGCTGATTCAGTTCAAGTCTAAAATGTCCGAATAGATAGTTAGTGAAAAAGCTGGCATTAATCATAGTTTTAGGTTCGTTAAGTACGTTTAGTTTTTCGTGTAGTTCTTTTTTAAAAAAGGATTATCCGAAATCTGAAACCGTCGTTTCTGATATGTTTCCACTAGAAATTTCTAGATCAACTTATTACGAAAATTTAGCAAGCGGTTACGCGGAAAGTGGACAAAACGAAAAGGCGGCTGAATTACTGCGTCTTTCTGTATTGCACGATCCCGCGAATCTATCAGCGCGATTAAAGCTAGCCGATCAGTACATCAAGCAAAATGCCAGGTACTTAGCTGAAATCCAACTGAAAGAAGTTCTGCGTTTAAATCCAAGCAGCACGACGGCGCAACATAAAATGGCTGATTTGTATTTAACGTCGCAGATTTTTTCGAAAGCAGAGCCGATTTATTTCGACCTATTTAAAAATAATCCGTTAGATAAGAAAGCGGCCTGGGCTTTGTATTTAATTTCTAAAGCTGAAAAAAATTTCGAATTGGCTAATTTCAGACTTAACCTTGTTCAAATAATTGCAAATGATAATGTTGCCGTAACTTTAGAAAAAGCGTCGTTGTTACGGTTACAAAACAAATGGCCCGAAGAGCAAGTTCTTTTAGATCAGGTATATCAAGTTGAACCAAATAAATTACCATTGGTGTCGGCGCTATCTGAATCTTATTTTCGATCAGGAAACTGGAACGAAGCATCAGCTATTTTGCAACGCTTTGATGAAACCAATAGTTTTAACTTTGAAATTTCAGAAAAGTTGTCTTTTGCGGCGGTTCAAGTGCAAAATTACGACGTGGCTTTGGATCAGTATGCGAAACAAAAAAGTTATCGCCCGTATTCAACCCAAATTGATTTAAAAGTAGCTCATGTGTATTTTTTAATGGAAAACTACGCGCAGGCTGAAAAAGCGTATTTAAGTTATTTATCAGAAAAAGAGAATAGCCAAGATGATGAGGCCAACTATTATTTATCAAAAATTTATCAGTTAACAAACAGATTCGATCAATCGGCGACCCAATTACAAAAAATTGATTCAACATCTGAGTACTTTAGCGTGGCCCAAATCGAATTGGCGAACATCTATAAAGAGAAAGATTTCGTTGGGGCACTGGACCGTTTAAAAATAGCGCATAATTTGCGGCCTGAATTATTAGACATCACGAAAAGCTACGCTGATTTATTGATCGCAGATCATAGATTTAATGAAGCCATCGCATTGTTAGAAGACACCATCCCGATATTTCCAAACGATGAAGATTTACGTTTAAAAATTGCGTACTCTTACTATCAAGTCGACAGTAAGCAAGCTTTCGAAGAGCAAATGACAGAAGCGATTAAAATCAATCCAAAAAATTCAGAAATTTATTCAGCGTTAGCCCAATTATGGTTCGTGAAATCTAAAAAAGGGTCTGAAGTTGAGTTTTTCGCAAAACAAGCAATCGAGCTAAAATCTAAAAACGTAAACTTAAAGCCGCTTTTGGCATGGGCGCTTTTAGATCAAAATAAATCAGCCCAGGCGATCGCTTTGTTCGAACAATATTACGAGCAAAACCCAGCCGAGTATTACTACGCGAAATCTCTAGCCGATGTGTATCGCTACGCTTTAATTAATTCAAAAGCGGAACAGTTTTCAAAAATTGCTTTGGGCTTGGAATCAAGCCGAGGATTGAATGCCATTTTACAGAATAAAGCGACACGGAAAGTTTCTGATTTTGACACCGACAAGGCTTTCAATGCACGCGTTCCGGCTAGTCTAGAGAATTACTAAAATAGAAAGCAGAACTTAGGTCGGTAAGCTAAGTCTGGAAAATAGGCTTAGGTATCGACCCGGGGTAGTTAGATTTGGATTTAAGATAAAAAAGGCTTTAAAATAAGGCTTGGGTTACGGAGGCTGTTAATGGCAGTACGAAATATTGTTACATACATGTCGATCATCGGTATGACTTTGTCATTTGCCGGATGTATTTCGCGGCCGATGCGTTTACCTCAATCGGTGACGCAAGTTTATCACAATTCGGACATTCAGCAGGGTCTATTAATGGCCGCACAAAATAATATTCTTTTTAGTATTCCAGATTCAACAATTCGTGAAGTCGAAAAAACAGAAATCGATTTGAAGTGCCGTAAAATTGAAGATCCATTTTGGGCTCAGCAGTTGGGTGTTTATTTAAACGAACTTAAAAAGCGCCCCGAACTTTTTACGAAATTTAACGTCTTAGAAATTAAGCGCGGCGATACAGCGCAAGTTCAAGTTCAGCACGATATCACAGACGGTGCGATTACTGTTGTGATCGAATTTGCAAAAATTGAAAGCCGCGGTAAAGTCACTTATCAAACAAACATGCCGTGCTCTGGTTCTATGGCTGAATACATCGGCCGCGATTTAATTAAAACTGATTTTGATTTTCCTTCCGCGACTAAATTATCAGAGGCACTGCAAAAATTAAATGACCGACCAGCCGTTCCTAGATTTCAATTTTCGAACTTATTCTTAAGCTATTTAGCAGAGCGTGGCGTGATTTTTAAATTTAATCATGAGCTTTCGTTTGAAAAAATGAACGATAAAAAATACGTCATGGCTGAAATCATGGATCGTTTCGCAGAAGAAACGAAAGAGCCATTTCACAAGTATATCAACTATTGGTTCAAAGAAATTTCTCAAAAAAGTGCGCAGGCTCAGCTGATTCAAATGTTTGCGGTGGTTGCTGATAAAGACCAAAAATCAGGTGTGTGGGTCGAATCTGAAGGCGAACGCGCACGTCGTGTTTTGGGGCAGACTGACTTAACTTATATCTATACGAGTTATTCTACGACCGATGATAACCAAGTTAAAGTGGGTTCGTTAAAAGAATTAGATCAGTGCCTGCAAAGTTTCACGACCGACATGAGCGGCATTAAATTTAGAAAACCGGCCAGCACCGAACGAGAAAGCTTTTTACGTCCCGGCTATAGCTGCACCAAAGACAAACCAAATTTATAACAAAAAAATCACGCCACCTAGTTACAGACAGTAACCGGCGCCGCTGGCGTATTGATTAGCTTTTTTAACTTAAATAAAATCAATAATCCCGGAATCGTAAATATCGTACACGCGATAAAATAATGACTCCATCCCAAGGCATCGGCAAGTACACCAGTCGATGCCCCAAAAATCACACGCGGTACACCCATCAAGCTTGTCAGTAAGGCGTACTGAGTCGCGGTAAATCGTTTGTCGGTTTGGCTAGCCATGAAAGCAACGTAAGCGGCTGAAGCCATACCGCTTGTGAAGTTTTCGGCGCCAACTGCTAAGGCCAGCACGCTTAAGTTTGTTCCTAAATAAGCGAGTAAAGAAAATAGAAGTAAAGAAATACTTTGTAAAATTCCAAATAGCCAAAGCGATCGATATAGTTTTAAGCGCATAATTAAGACGCCGCCAAATAATCCACCCAGGATAACGGCCCAGAATCCAAATATTTTAGCGACCCCAGCAATTTCAGTTTTTGTAAATCCGATTTTTAAGAAGAACGGGTTTAGCATGTCGCTGGCCATCGATTCGCCAATTTTATAAAGTAGAACAAATGCAAGAATCGTCCACGCTTCTTTACGTTTAAAAAATTCTTTCAGAGGGTGAACGATCGATTCCATCAAAGATTTCGGTAGTGGGCTATCCAGTTTTGGTTCCGGAGATAGAAAGGTAGTGATCACCCCAACTAACATGATGGCCGCCATCGCTAAATAAACAACGGGCCAAGAAATATGGTCAGCCATTAAAAGCGCTCCGGCGCCGGCGACTAACATCGCTAAGCGATAACCTAAAATAGCAAGTGATGATCCAAGACCTAATTCTTCGTCGGTTAAAATTTCACGACGATAAGCATCGATTGCGATATCTTGGCTAGCGCTAAAAAAAGAAACTAATACGGCCGCAGTGGCTAACACTCCTAAATTCAAAACAGGATCAACAAGCGATAATAAAGCCAAGGCGGCCATGCATCCAATTTGCGCGATCAAAAGCCAACTACGACGACGACCTAATTTAAAAGGAACGTATCGATCCATGATCGGCGACCAAATAAATTTCCAAGTATATGGTAATGAAACAAGCGAGAAAAAACCGATCGTCTTAAGGTCTACACCGCTTTCAGTCAGATAAGCCTTTAAAGTTCCACCCACCAACAAAAATGGCAGACCCGAAGCAAAGCCCATGACAAATACAATTAAAAGACGGGGATTACGAAGTGCTTTTAGTAAGTTAACCATAGCTAACTGTAAAAGGAGCCAAGCCGTAAAGCAATAATATCTACGGCATTGGCTAGCTCATTGGGTTGTGAAATTAAATAGTATTATTAACGGCTTTGCGCATTTTCCATAACAAGTGACTGATGTAAGGGCGTCTGGTTTCACCCGTCGTGACCATCAATAATTTTGTAATTTTTAAATTGCTTGGGTCTGTTAATAATAAAATGACCATTTCTTGGATAAAATTCGTATTCAAAGTGACGTAATTATCTGTGCCTACGCCCAACTGCACGTTTTTCTTTTCCCACCAGCTAAATGGATGATCTTTATAATCTTCAAACTTACCCGTTAATTTATTATTCGAAGAAGGTAAGGTAACTAACGATACATCTTTTTGAATCAACCGATTTAAAACGTCATGCTGATATTGTTCAACTTCACGCGCGGTATGAAACTTCGCTTTTAAAAATTGAGTGCGATCTGCTTCAGATAAAGTCACGCCCTGAACTAATTTTTCAAAAACGGCTTTATTGCTGGCCCAATCAAGCCCTGCTAATTCAGCGTAATCAATTGATTTCGTATCGACGGGTTTGCCTTCAATATTATTTTTAATAACACGTTGGTAAAGTTGATGAAAATAGCGATTCGGGTTGATACCCAAACTGATTCCATGCTCTAGCGTATCGATGTGCCATATGTTCATCGCATTATCGACGGCTTGAATCCCTTTTTTAAGGGTGTGCCAAGTTTCGCCATGATGGGATCTAATCTTAAATCCACGATATTGCAATTTTCTAAATCCAGAGTGAAGCTCAAAGAAATGTTCTTTACGATACATTTCTCTTTCGTCGCCGACGGTGTCGACTTCTTTTAGATGATTCGTTAATTCTGGATATTTATCGATCAATGCTAAGATTTCATCCACCTGCTGCATGAAATGTTCTTTGCGCGTTTTATATTTACTTGAATCAAAGAAGCTGGGCTCTTTACGAAATGATGGAGAAAGAATAAAATTAAACTCGGGATGTTCGTCTTTAAATTTTTTAAAGCCGTCGTACAAACCCATTACCACATCTTCAGATGTCACATCGTCAATTAAAGGAATTTGTTCAGACGAACTTGAAGTGGAACGGCTCAATGAAAACTTAAGTCGAATTAGACCTACGTTGTACTTGTGATACAGTTCGGTGGCTAAGTGATAAGAGGCATCAGCATGAGCTTGTCTTGAAATAAAAATTAATTTTGTTAAATAAAGAATTTTTAAATACGCTGAAAAGCCTTCAGTCTCTTTAAGTCGAATTAAACGATCAACGTCGTCGGCGCTTGAAATGGGCCAAGATGAAGGGCCGTAAACTTCTTTAATTTTATCTTCGTAAACGCTGGCGTACTTACCTTCAAGTAAGGGCTTTAATTGCTTCCAAACAAATTCTGCGGTCAACGACCCGGTTAAATGAATATGCTCTTCGCGGTATTTAACCGGAAAGCGTTTGAAAAAATCTTCAAGAACTAAATTAAACGGATGTTCTTTTAATTTGTGGATGCCGATTTCGTTTGTGATAAACGCGTTCAGTAAATTTTTAAATTCTTGAACCCATTGATAGGCTTCCGCATTTTTAGCTTTAAGGGATGATGACAACATTAAATCTAATGTGTCCATCAGCGCGATTCCATTTGTTTCAGATACGATTTCAACGAACTCTTTAAGAAGCAATTTTTGGGTCAAGGATATGATCATAATCTGAAATTTTAACTTAAACTAAAGCCACTTGTACATGACTTTATGGGGGCCTCCTAAGGGGATGTCAAAAGTCTCGCCAATAGGCGAGAATCCAAATTTTGCGTAAAACGCTTCGGCCGTCGTTCGCGCATTAAACCAAAGTAAGTCACATTTTTTCTCGTTCAATAAAGTTAAAGCATGATGAATCACGATGGAGCCTAGCCCTTGTTTTTGAAACAAAGGGTCACTAGCCATACCCCGTAAACGGTAGGGGTTTATTGCGTTTTTAAAAAACTCGTGCGGTTGTTGTAGAAAAGTTCCGTTACAAATAACCTGACCGTGATCATTATGAATTCCTAAATGAAAAGAAGTTGCAAAATCATCTTCGGGATAGTGACAGATTTCTTTAGGTTGGCCTGGACGCAACACGCGACAACGTAGATCAATGGTTTCTGCGGCAGAAATAATTTCGGCTTTTAATTTTTTTGGTAAGTTCATATTTAGTTAGCTTTATCAAATCGCAGATAGTCTTTCC
>JACMQO010000046.1 GCA_014376935.1 Bdellovibrio sp. | reverse complement strand
TCCGCCAAAATGAAAGCTTAACCAAAGATAAAGACCTACTAGAAACATCGCTTGAATACAGCATCCTGAACGAAGTAAAACAAAATAATCACAACATCCCCTACACGTTCACCGGCACCGTGGCCAAAGTCGACATCAACGGTTTTAGTAAAGTGATCTCAGCCGGAGATTCAGTTCAGTCGCACAATTTAACTTTATTCTTAGAAGATTTCGGTTGCGAACTTTTACAACGCTATAACGGTTTATTTGAAAAAACTGTGGGTGATGAAATCATCGTGATTTTTAAAAGTGAAGATTCGGCGCAAATGGCAACCGCGTTTGCGCGTGATTTAATGACCGAATTTGGAAAATTAAAATTCTCGATAGCGGGCGAACAGCGTAGTTTTACACTAAAAGGGGCTATCAGTAGTTCGGCCCTAACGTTTAGTAAACGTGCGCCCGGTTACGGCTTTCATGGCGACTCTTTAACGTATTCGTCGCGCTTACTTGATATGGTCACTGAAAAAGATCGTAACTTTTTAAGTTGCATGAAAACTGAAGGCGAGAAAATTGAAAGCCTGGTGCAACTTCCGACTGAATCAAGGAAATTTGAATTTAAAAACATGGCCTCTGCCCAAGGCTATTTGATTGATCAGTTCGTACCCGTTGAAGTGGCTTACGAAACTAAACCCGCTTTATTAAAATATTACCGATCCGACAGCGCATTTATTTATTTACTAGAAAAAATTCAAGAAGAAAACAATATCAAAACAATTGATCAAGTCATCAACCTACTTCGCCAAGTTAAAGTTCGTAAATGCAGTCACACCCTGATATCTGAATGGATTTACGCTTTAAAAACGATGGAGACCAAAGGTCGACTTGATTACGAATTTTTAGTGATTCTTTCAAAATTAATTATGGTCGGCATCAACTTAGTACCGCAATCACAATGGGACGATACGTGCACGCAAGCACTATTAACGATCAACCGCCAGTTAGACGGTCGCATTAACGCATCGATTGTTGACTGCATGATGGAGAAATCTTTGTACGCCGTCACGTTAGAAAATGAAGCCTCGTTTATCATTAAAGATGATCATTCATTTAGAACCCGCGGAAATCTTTTAATCAATCAAGCGTACCATCATTTAGATAACAGCGTTTTTAGCAAAGTGCTGAACATGATCGAATCGCCGAATCCGCTTGAAGTCAGCACCGGGCTATTCTGCGCTTGCAGCATTATTTTACATTACCAAAAAGTAAACCCAGCCGCCCTTGAAACTTATGCGGCTTACCGCAAGGTCACAAAGATATTACGAAAACTACAAAATGACGTGACCCTATCAGCCCGGTTAAAAGATCTGATCGATAGCGTGATCACACAAATTGATCGCACCGAAAGACTGGCCGAGCTTTCATGAAGATCGAATCAAAGCCCATCGAATTTCATGAATCGTGTCAATTTGAAAAACTAATTCTGACACCGCTTCAAATTCAATATTTGATTTTTTTACGCATGAATAAGTCAATCTACGAACTTGTTCAGTATAATTTATCAAAAGGGCTTTTAGTTAATTTCACAGAACTTTACGCCATGATCGAAATGTTTGCGACCCATCACTGGATCATCAATCCAGAAATCAAAGATTATTTCGACAATATCAATCCAAAAAAAATAAGCACCCCAGCCCCACTTCAAAACGAGTCTACAGGCCCCGCTAAAATCAAATTTGATGACCTTTTAAAATTACCTTTTTTTAGATCACTTGATCCACAACTGGCCCAGTTTCTTTTTAAAAGTTCAAAATTATTTAAATTAAAAGCAAATACCTACGTTTGCCAAACTGGCGATAACAACCGAAGCCTTTTTGTTTTATTAAATGGCCAGGTGGGCGTTTATAAAAATGACTGGACGCAAAAACAACTGATCGCCCTGTTAAACAATCATAGCGTTTTCGGCGAAGCCGGCTTCTTACTAGGTGAAAAACGCAGTGCGGACGTCATTACGCTGAAAAACAGCGATGTCTTAGTGATTCCGTACAACGAAGAAAAACTAGGTCCATTTTTAAATAAAACAAAAGCCAGCGAAGTGCAGCACAGATTCTGGGTGCAGCACGCCCTGCTTCATTCTGAATTATTTAAATCGATTCCCGCAGATTGTTTAGATGCACTGACGTCAGCTGGAAAAATTGTCGAATTAAAGAAAGATCATATTCTATTCGCGCAAGGTGATGCTAGCGATGGCACATATATCGTTATTCAAGGCGAAGTCAAAATCGAAAAAGACGGCAAACACATTCGGTCATTGTCCCAAGGGGCATCGATCGGTGAAATTTCAATGATGGCTTCCCGTGGGCTTCGCACCGCGACCGTGACAAGCCTTAAAGACACGCTGTTATTATTCATTCACCGCGATGCCTTTTACGACTTACTAAGCACAAACCTAGTCTTAGCCAAAGAGATCGAGCGCCTGATGCGGCAACGCTTAAAAGACGATGCCCAGCGCCCCAAATAAAAAAAGGGCCGTAAAGTCTTCACTTGACGGCCCTTTAGTTTTTTAAATCTTAAGATCTAAATTAGTTCGTATTCGAATTCGGCAAAATATTTAACAAGCGCGTGTAGAACTGAACCGACTTGATTGAACCGTCTAAGTAACCTAATAGCGATTCATTCGGTAAATTCCAAGCGGCTTTTTCGTCAGCCGTTGCCGTTGCGGGCATTGGTTCTTTTTTCAATCTAGCATTTGCAATTTCAGCTACTTTTTTGGGTTCTAATTTACTCAAAACAGTCGCAACTGTGATTCCGTCCATAGCGTTCAGCGCAATCACATTACTTTGATCAGCCACATAACGAACACCGTTCACTGTCATCGATTTTACGCTTTTGTCTAAAACACCTGAACTTGGATCATAACGTTTCACTAAGAAGGCTAAAGATAAACCTTGGTCTTCATCGTGTTCGCCCGTTTGATCATTCATTTGAGTCGCAAACTTAGCACCAACAACTTCTTGTAACTGCGTCGAACGTCCTGCCGCAAGTCCCATACGTCTTGCAATGGCTGGATGGATCGGCTCGTTGATTTTTTGTGAATCAAACAAGTCGTAATTCACCTCGAAACTTTGCTTGCTGCCATCAGCAAATCTAAATTCTAAAGTATCTAAAGCGCTATTCATCATTAAGCCTTCAACCGTTGAAGCAATCGGAGCTCTTAACGTTGGGATGTTTAAGAAATTATCTACTGTATCGTCCATCGTGAATACTCCGATTTGGCGATTAAATAAATATTTCGAAGCCATCAATTTATCAGCCCAGATACCACGCATATCGATTTGATCGGCGTACGCATTTCTGCTTTCAGGATCTTTTTTCGAGTTAATCGATTTTCCTGTTTCAGCAACAACGATGTAACTGTTTAACTGCATATCAAAACATGACATCGCATCTTTATTGATCGCGCTTAATGGTACTAACGCGACGATCTCATTTGGTTTAGCTGGTAAAGCTAACGCACACGTTTGGTCAGGAACTAATAAAACTTTTGCTAAAAACACACCTGAAATTAAAGACGCTTGGTTTAAGTCTTTTAAGAAAGAAACTGATTCCCATTCGTCAGCATCATCAGCAAGGTGATATTTGTACTTAATACGTTCACGAACTTCCATCATCACACGTAATTCACGGAAGATTCCACCGATACGGCCAGCGTATGATAAGTCATCCATTAAACTCATATTCGCGCGGCCATTACGGAAGTTTCTTAAAGCGTAAATATTTTCGTAATCTTTAATGTAGTTCTGCGTGATTTCTGTGTACGACGTACCTAAGTCAAAACGTTTACAACCTGCATTGATACCTACGTGTTCATCTGTACAGTATCCGTAATCTTTAAGAACAGCTTCTTTTTGCGCCGCTTGGTATTGCTCTAACGTTGACGTTGGTAACGTTGTTTCTGCAAACGAACCATCGGCTTGTTTCACTTCAACTTGACGTAAGTAACCAAACTTTAAAGCCGCGATATCGTATTTACCTAAGTAAGGTAATGCTTTTAAATCATCGCCGTAATCCATCACTGAACTAAATGGAACCGCGTGATCGATGCCTTTAGCTTGTAATTCGTCGATTGATAAAAAGTTCGCTTTGTCTTCAGACGCTTGGAAATTATGACGTAAACCTAAGTTATGACCCATTTCATGGATTAACGTTGTGATCCATGTTTCAGGTAAAATAATGTCCATTACTTTTTGTTTTTCTGCGTCTGTTAATTCTTTCCAAGGTTTAGAGTCTAAAGAAAATTGTGCTTTTAAGTGCGGGCTAATTCCACCCGTGTAACCAGCCGAAGCCGCAGGCACTAAAGCACAGTTCTTCGCTTGGTGTAAGTATCTAAGTCTTGATAAATAGTCAGTGCCTACAAATTCAGGATTCGTGCGTGATGTATAGTTTTTCAAAGTGTTTTTAACTTGCGCTAAATTCACGGCAACCGTTGGAGCTACCGGGGCTGCTGCTTTTTTCGCAGCGGCCGCAACCTTTGCTGACTTTGTTTGAATGACAGGTTTACCCGCCGCGATCAACTGATTCATCTGAGTCGCGAACTGAGTTAAACCAACTGTATTACCGCCCGCTTTTTGAGAAGCGACCATATTTTGCATTTGCGCTGACAATGAATATTTTGGTGTAGCGGCTGCTTTCTGAGCTGCGCTTGCTTGGTCTGCATCGGCTTTAATTTCACGACGAATTTGTTCGTACGTTGCCCATACACCTTGTTTGATCGTTCCTAAGAACATCACTGTGCGGGCAGAAATAATTTCTCCCGTGACTGGGTCTTCAGTTTGTGGACCGTAACCGATAACGCCTGAATTGATTGGATCTTCAACCAAAACGATCATGCTGTTACGAATATCACCTGGATTTTTTCCAGCGGGGTCATGAAGATCAATTGTGAAGTTAACGCCAGCTTGTTGTAAACCTTCGTTCAGGTTATTAACTGTCTTGTACGTTAAATCTTTGATCATTTTATTTTCTGGTTTCGCAAACTCGTCACTTAAATAGTAGTCAATTTTAGTGCGGTTTGGATTCCAACGATTCATAATTTGAACCGCGGTTGTTTCTGTTTTGTTGTTATCTGCAGCTAACTTAGTTTTCTTCGTCGAAAAGAAACCAAAAGTTTTTTCGTCAGATGAACCCTCTGGGTACGAAACAGTTTGGTAATCTTTAGAGATCACCTTATCAACTTTAACCATCGAATAATGGTAGACAGCCGTTACCGTTGCATCAGCTGTTACTTCTAATTCATTCACACATTGAATTTTGGTTTTAAAAGTACGCTCAACATCCCAATTCATAGAATCCGCATCGATTTGCGAATTGATTAAACGAGACGTTACTTCTTCATAACAGTCTTCACCGTAAGTTTGACTGACTAGAATAGGTAAAAAATCAAGTTGTGCCATTTTTGTTTCGGCAAATTTGATCTTTACGTTTTTCATTTGATCCCAAGGGATGTCCGTCGCATTTGCTTGCTTGTTCGTACATTCGCCGTACTTATCTTTTTCACAACGAATTTCAAAATTTTCGACAGGAATTTCTAAAACCAATTTATCATTGGCTTTATTACCTTGATAACGCGCATCACGTTCGGTCTCAACGACACGTAAAGAATCTTTCGTCACTTCTAAACGAACGCGCTTATTGTCTCCTGATGAAAACGGCAGCGCATCTGACGACGTCATACTGGCATTTTGCATTGAAGAAGAGAAAAGACGTTCGCCTTCAAGATTTGATTTCGCGGTCACTGGATCTGGGATTGGATCCGCTTGTTGCGTTGGTACTGACTTCGTACACGCTGATAGCACTAAGAAAGATACCACCAAAAGCTGGGCTCCGGCCTTTCCTAGTTTGGTCAAGTTCAGTTCAAGCTTGGATTTCATTTTACCCCCAGAGGTGTTTAAAATTTTTGAATTTAAATTAAAATTAATACGCATAACTTGCTCCTAAACGGAAAACCGAACTGTTCGCATCGTAGGCTGCGATATTTGAGTCGGTTCCATTTGGCTTAACTCCAGCACCTTCGTTACTGGTTCCAAGATTGATGCCAAGATTTTTTGACACCGCTATATTCAGGTCGGCGCTAAATCCGAACGAACTACGCTCAAAACCGCCATAGGTGCGGCCATTCTTGAATAATCCCGCCAAAGAGATCGAAAACATATCACCCATTGGTACAACCACTTCCAAAGAATTTGAAAGGGTGTATTCGATATTGGCTTTTCCGTCAGCATTGAAATTAAACTCGTGGATGTTTTTGGCTAGTGACAAAATATAAGTCGCTGACGCAAAAACGCCGTCATAGTGAATCCCGTTGGCTAAAGCAAAAGCCCCTTTAAGGCGGTCACGCTCAATCGAATCTTTGTTTGTTGGAATCACGGCCGTTACCGCATGAACAGTTTCAAACTGATCGTTCAATTTTTTACCTTTAATACTTAAAGTTAACTGTGTATTTGAGTACGACGTATCTTTAGGACCGTCTTCTTGCTTCGTGATAATTCCCTTAGCTTTTAAAGAAAATAGGCTTGATAATTTATAACCTAATACCAATGTGAATTCGGTTCCGGCTTCGCGGCCTTCGACTTCGTCTTTAGCGACTTTTTGCGCGTACTCAACGCCACCCTCTAGGATTAAGCGCTTTCCATCTGGATCCATTTCCTCAGGAGAAATCTGAACAAGGCTTGAGACCGGGGTGACAGGGCCTTTTCCATCGCTTGCCGCAATGATTTGCCCTGCGGCAAAAGCACCCGAATGCATTCCAAATATGAGTGCGAGACTCAGCGATAAAATCATTTTTTGCTTAAAAATCATACAAATCCTCCGGACCTAGGTATGGAATCTAAAGGAAGTGTCTCAAAATGAACAATTGAAGTTATCTATGTGCGTCATAAGTTTTTCTTATGTCTCTAGGTTGCCTATAAGCGGTTTAGAGAGGCTCTTAGAACCATGATCTATTTTGGGTGTCTAACTTCTAGTTAGTGACTGAAACAAATACCTTAAAAACGACTTTTGAGGCCCCGCCACCACCTTGAGTCAGTGCGGGTAATTTAAATTCATATTCACGTAGGAATGAATCGTTGAAATCAAATGATAGCGATCAATGGGCTTCGTTATGTGCGCATCGCAGCCATACTGTAGACTTTGGTCACGTTCTTTTTTTAAAGCATGAGCCGTCAGCGCAATGATCGGCCCTGCGTATCCTTTTTCACGTAACTTTTGGCAGACTTGATGACCGCTCATGATCGGAAGCTCGATATCCATCAGAATAATATCGTACTTATTTTCGCTGGCCATCTTAAATGCTTCGGCACCATCATTTGCGATGTGAACTTCGGCGCCCGCTTTTTCTAAAATCATATTGATGATCATCTGGTTATCTGGCGAATCTTCGGCTAACAAAATTTTCACACCACTCAGCATAAAACTGTTGGCTTCATTTTTTCTATATTTCGGTTTATCCGGTCGCTGCCACAAAGTCGGATTCAATTTTTGAAGTGAAACATCGGTCGCCTGAATAGTAATTTCAAAAGTAGTTCCGCACAAAGGCTCTGAACTGACCAAGACAATATCGCCCTTCATGTGTTGCGCAAATCGGCGCGATAAAGATAAGCCCAAACCTGTACCACCAAATTTTTTCGTATGCGACGCATCCCCTTGCGTGAATGGATTAAATAGACGAGATTTCTGTTCCGCGGTCAGCCCTATTCCATTGTCTTTGACGACAAATGAAAGTTGCGATTTTGAATCATCAAAAGAGATGTGCACTGATACCTCACCATTTTCAGTAAACTTTAAGGCATTTCCTACAATGTTAATTAATATTTGGCGAAGCCGTGTCGGATCAGTTTGAATCCACGAAGGAATTGTCGAATCAATATGAAATTCTAAATTATTTTTGCGTCTTTTTGTATGAAACCCTAAAGTTTCATACACATCCTTTAAAAGTTCATTCAGATTTACGGCTTCATTTAGAATTTCTATTTTTCCCGATTCAATTTTTGATAGATCTAAAATCTGATCAATCAATTTTAAAAGATGAGCCCCATTCGCCCTGACTCGCTCTGACATTTCAGCACTTCGTCTGCTGGACGCATTTGACATTTGGCCTTGATCATTTTCTGCAATAATTAATTCAAGAAATCCTAAGATCGCCGTCAAAGGGGTGCGAATTTCATGACTCATGTTTGCTAAAAACAAAGATTTCGCCTGATTTTCAAGTTCGGCAATTTGTCGGCTTTTTTGAAGATACTGTTCTGTCGACTTAAGCTCTTGATACATTTTTGCATTATCTAAAGCCATGCCGGCGCGAAATGCTAATTCTTCGGCGACCAGCAAATCGATCTGGGTAAAAAGATGTGATGAGCTAAAACACGTGAGCACACCGATCACTTTATTTCTTAAACGCATCGGGGCCGCTAAAAACATCCCGAATTTATTTTTTGTTAAAAATGAAATTCCTGTTTTAACGACATCATTAATTTCTTCACTTAGTAGTTCGTTGACAGAATTTTTCGGATTTGAGTTTATTTTCTGAAGAAGAACACCATCATCTAACCACCACACTGAACAAGCTTCGGCTAGATCTGGCACAATCACTTTGGTGATTTGCTGAAGCGCTTCTTCCCAACCTAAAGAATGTCCTAGTTCAGAAGAAGCTCTTGATAAAAAATGCATTATTTTTTCGGAAGAATCAGAAGCTGATTCTTCCGTGGTCTTGAGTAAGTCTGGTTCGATATGATGATTCATGATGAAAATCCCTTACTAAAAAGTTTGAAGATGTTTATCTGAATCAAATAAATGAACAAACACAACATTTATTTATTTGTAAAAAAATGATTCTGAGTTCCAAACTTTTAATTTCATTGTGAAGTCAGCTACGTATCATCTTTGTTGAAACTTTTTAACATCGCAGTGGTCTGTTTGTTTTTATCTATTACTTGTAAATTTTTTTTGTTCATAACGTTTTAAATTCGT
>JACMQO010000045.1 GCA_014376935.1 Bdellovibrio sp. | reverse complement strand
TAGTTCACCCCGACATGCACCCGCACGTGATTGAAGTTTTAAAAACGCGTGCTGAGCCTTTGGGTTTAGAATTAATTATTCAAGACCCGATGACTTTTGATTTCAAAAAAGAAGTCTTTGCGGCTCTATTTCAGTACCCGACAACAACGGGTTCAATAGAAAATTACAAAGATATCACTCAGAAACTTCATGACCACGGCGCTTTAGTGATCGCTTCGGTTGATTTATTAGCTTTAACTTTAATTACGCCTCCGGGCGAATGGGGAGCTGACATCGTAGTTGGTAATTCTCAACGTTTCGGCGTTCCATTGGGCTTTGGTGGTCCGCACGCGGCTTACCTTGCTACGAAAGATGCTTACAAGCGTTCATTACCCGGTCGGTTAGTGGGCGTGTCGGTAGACAGCCAAGGCAAAAGCGCATTACGTTTAGCTTTACAAACACGCGAACAACATATTCGTCGTGAAAAAGCGACATCGAATATTTGTACCGCTCAAGTATTGTTAGCGAACATGGCCGCGATGTACGCGGTTTACCATGGCCCACAAGGGTTAAAGAAAATTGCGAATCGTGTTCACCGTTTAACTCAGATTGCAAAAATCGGTTTAGAAAAATTGGGTCACACTGTTTTAACTAAAAACTTCTTTGATACGTTACAAGTTAAAACAGACCAAGCGGCGCAATTAAAAACTGATTCAGAAAAATTAGAAATCAACTTACGTTACTTTACGGGTTCTGTTGGTTTTTCATTAAATGAAACTTCGACTTTGAAAACAGTTGATGATTTATTTGCGATCTTCAATAAAGGCACTGCGGCTTCATTTAAGGCTGCCGACTTAGAGGCTTCGGTTCAAGACGTGATTACGGGCGACATGGTTCGTAAGTCAGACTACTTAACTCATCCCGTGTTTAACTCGTACCATTCAGAAACTGAGATGATGAGATACATCTACAGTCTTCAAAACAAAGACATCACGTTAACTCACTCAATGATTCCGTTGGGATCTTGTACGATGAAGTTAAATGCGGCGACTGAATTGATGCCGGTGTCATGGCCTGAAATTAATAAAATGCATCCATTCGTTCCGATGAACCAAGCACAAGGTTATTTACATTTAATTAAAGATCTTGAACAAAAACTTTGTGGCATCACTGGCTTTTCCGCGGTTTCATTGCAACCAAACTCGGGCGCGCAAGGCGAATACGCGGGTCTATTGGTTATTCGTGAATACTTCAAAGCAAAAAATCAAACGAACCGTAAAGTGTGTTTAATTCCAACGTCAGCGCACGGAACAAACCCGGCCTCGGCAGTTATGGCTGGCTTCGAAGTGGCTTTAGTTAAGTGCGATGAAAACGGTAACGTTGATATCCCTGATTTAAAAATTAAAGTCGAACAGTACAAAGACACATTAGCCGCGTTCATGGTGACATACCCTTCAACGCACGGAATTTTCGAAGAAGGCATCGTCGAGATGTGTGAAATCGTTCACGCCGCTGGCGGACAAGTTTACATGGACGGAGCGAATTTAAATGCGCTTGTTGGTGTGGCTCGACCTGGTAAATTTGGTCCTGACGTTTCGCATATGAATTTACATAAAACATTTGCGATTCCTCATGGTGGTGGCGGTCCGGGTGTGGGTCCGATCGGTGTGGCGGCTCATTTAGCGCCGTACTTACCGCGACAAACTTCGGTAAAAGAATCTGGTCCTGAAACAGGCGTGACTTCAACGACTTCAGCCCCTTGGGGAAGTGCCAGCATTTTACCAATCAGCTGGTCATACATCACGATGATGGGTGATGCCGGACTTCGCTCTTCAACAACGACAAGTATTTTAAATGCGAATTACATGGCAAAAAAATTAGAGCCTTACTACCCGATCGTTTACAAAGGTAAAGAGGGCTTAGTGGCGCACGAATGTATTATCGATATTCGTCCGTTAAAAAAATCGCACAACATTGACGTAACCGATATCGCGAAACGTTTGATGGATTACGGTTTTCACGCACCGACCATGTCTTGGCCCGTGGCTGGAACATTAATGATCGAGCCGACTGAATCTGAAAGCAAAAAAGAATTAGATCGTTACTGCGAAGCGATGATTGAAATTCGTAAAGAAGCTGACACGACTCCGGATGTTTTAAAAAATGCTCCGCACACGGCCGAAGTTTTAATGGCGACAGAATGGAAATATAGCTACAGCCGCGAAAAGGCCGCGTACCCTTTAAAATGGGTGACAGCGAACAAGTACTGGCCGCCAGTTAGTCGTGTCGATAACGCTTATGGTGACAAGAATATCGTTTGCTCTTGCCCGCCGCTTGAGTCGTACGCATAAATTATTCAGTGGCAGATTCGCGCAAAAAAATTATTTTAATTCGTCTAGATAAAATCGGAGATCTGATCAGCACCTTACCCGTTGATCAGATCTTAGATGATACCAAATACGATGTGGCCTGGGTTGTACAAAAAGGCATGGGTGCCGTTGTTGACTTGGGAGCACGCAAAAGAACGTGCATCGAACTTGATAAATCGAATCCCAAAGAGTCTGCTAAAAAATTTCAAGACTTCTTAAAATCGTTTCAACCCGAAGTGGCGATTAGTTTTCAAGGCCCATGGTGGATTAATTTCGAATTATTTAAAGCTGGGGTAAAAACCAGATCTGGGGTTTATTCTCAGTGGCACAGTTTCTTGTTTTTAAATTCGGGTGTTCGTCAAAGCAGATCAAAAGCTGAAAAGCACGAATTTGATTACAACAAAGATTTACTTCTAAACACTTTGAATTTAAAAGATGATCGTCGTATTCATTTTTTCGAAATTGCCAAGCCAACCGATTTATCATTACTACAAAAATTTAATTTAACTGCAAAAAACTATCTCGTTGTTCATCCGGGTATGATGGGCTCTGCGTTGAATTGGTCACAAGCTAAGTACATTGACTACATCCAGAAGCAAATCGATCAAGGCGAAACGATCGCCGTAACCGGCACCCAAGCTGATGAACCTTACTTAACAGATATCAAATCTCAATTTGAAAATCATCCACAAGTGCGCTGGTTACAAAACCAAGTGAATTTGAAAGATTTAGTTTTAATACTGGCCGAATCAAAAAAAGTGATCGCACCTTCAACAGGCGTGGCGCATATCGCAGCCAGCGTCGGCGCCGATGTTCACGGAATTTATTCTCCGGTACGTGTGCATCACCCTAGACGTTGGGCGCCACGCGGACCAAACGTTACGGTTTATTTACCCGCAGGAATCTACACTCAAGATCCTGGAACGATTCTAAAAGAAGACATCGATCCCAGCTGCATGAATCAAATTATAATTAGGTAATCTTGTCGTGCGACGATAGCCCCTAAGGATTTATTTCGATATGTTCCCAAAACTGCGGGTAACTTTTATTAACTACACCAGAATCTAATATCTGAATATTAAATCCACTTAGTTTCAGTAGCCCTGCCGCCATGGCCATACGGTGATCTTGATCTGGATCAAAAAAGATACTTGATGTTTTATCTAACGTTGAGCTTTGTCCAAAAATAATTAAGCCGTCTTCTTTATATTCGGATTGTATGCCGCAAAGGCTTAACAGCTCGTGGGTTTTGTATAATCGATTCGACTCTTTGGCTTTCGCATGACTTGCTCCATGCAAAAATGAATTTCCTTCAGCAAAGGCGGCCATGACCGAAAGAACCGGAAATAAATCAGGGCTATTGATCAGGTTTTGATCCGAAGCTTTCCAGTGAGTTTGTTTTTCGATTCTAAAATGATTACCACTTAAATTATAATTGATTTTCATCGCATCGAATATTTTTAAGAATGCTAAATCAGGCTGAATTGATCGCTCGCTCCAGTTGGTGATATGAACATTTCCATCAATGGCCCCACCACAAATTAAAGCAAAGGCAGAGCTGACATCTAATTCGGCCGTTAACGCTGATCTTAACGGGACTTGATACTTGGCGACTTTGAAAATGGATTTATCGGAATGATCTATTCTTTCGACAACCAAACCTGCTTCCTTCAACATGTCTAAGGTTAGCAAAAGATAAGATTCAGACACAAAAGGTCTTTTTAATTCGATGGTCAGATCATGATTTAAATTCCACGAATTTAAAAGTAATCCTGAAATAAACTGGCTCGAAACTGAACCATCACAATAGACAACAGAAGGAACAATCCAGTCATCGGTTTTGACCGTGGCGGTATTGCCCTGAAAAGAAATCTCTACGCCCAACTGTTTAAGGATGGAACTTAATTCGCTTTGCGGACGCATCGTCATACGCTCGTGTAACGTCATTGTCCATTGACCTGGTAATCTTGAAACTAAAAAACTAAAAAACCTGAAGGTGGCCCCGCCCTCTCCTAAAAAAAAATCTTCTTTACCCGCTTGGAAATTATCAATCGACTGCTTTAAATTATGAAAATCTTCAGCCCTAGAATTTGCATCAAAGGTAATTTTTGAATTATAGAACTGTAGAATTAAGGCGCGATTCAACCATGAATTCGACATTCCAAGAGGACCTTCAAATTTAAACATCAGCAAACTCCATGCTTACGGATTCAATCTTTTGTAAGCTTCTTCTAATTTTTTTTGCAATGCGGGCATGGTCGCCGGCTTGATAATATAAGTTAATACTCCAAGTTCTACCGCCTTAACGATCATTTCACGGTCGGTTTCTGCAGAAAGCACAATCGTCGGAATCTTGGCTAGCTTTGGATCAACTAGCATCTCTTGAAGCAGTTCGAGTCCTGTTTTTTTTGGCATAATTATATCCGTCAGTAATAATTCAATGTGATTCGATTGCAAAATCTGCAAAGCCTCGACCCCATCGGCGGCCTCCAGAATTTCGGTGTAACCCAGGTCCTTCAAACTTTTAGTTAACCAAATGCGAATACCCTTCATATCATCCACTATCAAAATCTTAATATTAAGCGGAAACATCATTTACCTCTTTTAAATAAAAACCCATTTTGTTTTCTAAATTCTGAAGGATCCAATGATCTGCATCCGTAGGTGGAAACACCACTTGTAGCTCTGTAACTCTAGGAACTTCCATTTTTATATCCATTTTTCTTTGCTTTAGCCTAGATCGTATATGGCTACACACCATATTTAAAACTTCAGCGACTAATTCTTTGCAGTCACCAAAATCGGAAGTGTCGCCAAGTAAAAGTACTTTCGCTATGGCGTTATTTAGACATTGCTGACCCATAATCAAGCCAAATTGATATTCTTTGGATCCATCACGGATCAAAATAGATGCGGCCGCATAACACTCTACTTTTTCATCAGCTAAATCTTGCGTGCTTGAAAAGTAATTCTCAAAAAATTCTTGCGATATTGATTTAATAAGTTCTTTCCAACTTTTTTCAGTCGAAGTTTCAAATCCTGCTGAAAAAGATTTTAATATAAAATGAAATTTTTCATCTAAAATACCGTTCGCAATTTCTTCGCAGCATTCAGGCCCCAAAAGAATTAAGCTTCCTGATTTTGCGATCATTTGCTGAAGTAAAATTTTGAACCGCTCTTTCGGGGGATCAAACTGTTGAATTTTTGAAAAATCAATGACACAGCCATCACCCGGATTAAAATCCATCATGATTTTTGTAAAATCGTCGACAAAAATAGTCGGTTTCTGAATTTCAATTTGAAAAAGATTTTGCGCCTTGGACATCATTGCCCCGACGCTTTATTTTTTAACGAAATTTGTACCGCGCCGATCAACTTGTCGGCTTGCGGAGGCTTCGTCATCCAACCTGAAACTCCGGCCGCTTTAGCTCGCAGCTTAAGTTCGGTATTACCTTCTGTCGAGATCACAAAAATGGTCACATCTTTTCCGATCTCGGTTTGGCGCAAACGTTCGCACATTGTCAAACCATCCATATTTGGCATATTCACATCAGTTAGCACAAGTTGAATGCCCGGAGTTTGTTCGAATTTGGATAGTCCTTCGATGCCGTCCACGGCTTCGATAAATTCGTGACCTTCATTTTGAAGCATCATGCGAAGCACCTTACGAATTGTCATTGAATCATCTACAATCAAAATTTTTGCCATGATCTACTCCTGCACTACAAAATGTAATTCAAATCGGGTTAATCCACTTTTCCCGACAGAGGCTTTACAATTACCACCTGACTTCACGCATATTTCACGCACGGCCGCTAAACCAACCCCACGCCCACTTAGATCAGAGACCGACTCTTTCGTCGAAAATCCTGGGTAGAAAACCAAATCGAAGATCTCGCTATCCGACAAAATTTTTTGTTGTTCTTCGGTAATCAATCCATTTTTTAAAGCCTTTTTCTCGATCTTGTTACGATCCAAACCGCGCCCATCATCTTCAACGAAAATAATTAAACCCTCTCGCGAATTGATGGACCCTAAATGAATTAACCCGGTCAGGCTTTTTCCCTTGGATGTGCGCACTGAAGCTTCTTCCAAACCATGGTCGACGGCATTGTTCACGATGTGAATAAGACATGTTCTAATACTTGCTAACAAATCAACATCAACGCTGACGTCACGATCCCAATTGAAAATCATATTCACACGCTTATCAGTACGTTCTGCCGCTTTAACCGAAATTCCACGCAACGGGGCTTCAAGCGATCCCAATTCAGACCTTGATAAAACTTTTAAATAGTTTTCGAATTCGGGCTGCTTACTTTTGTCTTGAAGTGCATTTTTATACATTTGCCAGATCGAACGCGTTAGAACCGCTGAATTCGTTGCCGATGCATCGCCCACCGCACTGCTAGCCAAAACTTTTCGTAAAGACAAAACTTCGCGCCATTCTTGAAGTAACGTATCAATGTTTGAAAAAACGATATCCCATGAAAACATCGTATCTTCACGCAGTTTCGTTTCGAACGAATGGGATAATTTTTGTAAGTTAGATAAACCAATTAACCGAGCGTTGGCTTTAATAGAATGAAGAGAATTCATAAACGTGCTTGAAGTTTGCGTTAATACGCAATCACCTAGCTCGTTAAAAAGTTGCGCCAAATCTTGAAATACAATATTCACAAGTTCGGGGTCGGCTTTTTTTAACTGCAAAGCCCTTTCGATCGATAAGTCTTGAAGCAGCTTATATTTTTCATCCATTTTTTCAGCTTCAACAATTAAAGTTCGGTCTTCGATGACGACAAGTAAGCCAGAAACGCGATCACCGCGAGTAATCGACTGTACTTTTATTCCTAAATAGCGACCTTTTTCAGAAATGGAATGTGGTAATGGAAAATAAAATTGTTTGGGAAATGTCGAAGACAACACTTCAAATTCTAAAACCGGACGGTTAATCGACTCCATCAGCGATTTAAAGCCCGAGCGCGTTGCCACATCCATTAACTCAACCGCTGGCTCGTACAAAAGCTCGCGTAAACTTCGACCCGCAATATCTGAACGACCTAAGATCCATTTTGAATATTCTGAAAAAGCATCTTCAATCGTTCCGTTCGAATTGACAGTAAAAATTCCTAACGGGATGCTGGCAAAGATGTCATTTATTTTACGCTGGTATAATCTAAGTAACGTAACATCACGCCCCTGCAAAGTATAAAGAATCGAATCACTATTTTTAAAGGTTCCAAATACGGTCAAACTCCAAAGGTAGACCTTCTCCGTTCCTTCATAAAAAATTGGAATTTCAAATGTGCGCGTATCACCGGTTAAACTTTCTAAATTTCCCTCGATCAGGTTCCAATGCTCAGTCTGTAAGCCAGAACTTAACGAGTATCCTAAAACCTGTTCGGCATCCAATTTTAAAAATCGGCAAGCTTCTTTATTGGCTTTATATATTTTTCCGTTGGCATCGATAACCATAAATACGTCTGGTAACGATTCGATAATCAATTCAGAATTCTGTTTTGATTTTTCTAAAAGCTGAATGATTTGATAACTGGCTTGGATATCTTGATTTAAATTATTCATAGAAATTCAAAACCGCCAGACGAATCTGAGCCGACCGAAAAATCAACCTGGCTTAGCAGACCTTTGGCTTTATCCGTTAGATAATCTAATTGAACTTGAACCACAATTTTTTGTCCATTTCGTCCGAAAGAAAATATCGAAGATTCGGTCGACGCAATTTTTTCTGAGAATAGTTCGTCAAATCCACGAATCATTAATGGTAAGCTTAAGCCAATCTGAATGCGCGAAACTTCTAAAGTTCGCTTCAATGCCCCACCCAGTAAATTGGTTAGTTCTTTAATGAAATCAGTCAAACCGTCATCGCGGCCTTGTTCGACATATTGCAACGCCTCTTTAGCTAAAGTTCGCACATCGCTTTCATTACAATGAACTTTAATCAAAAGTCTGAAGTCAGCGTTGGCGACAAGGATGAGCGATAGTCGACTATAGAAAAAAATCTCCTTGTGATCATTTGTCGATAAACTCTCTAAAGATGAGTTTAAGAAGTAAGCCTTCACTTGCTCAAAAATAATATCCGACATTCTTTGGGTAATATTTGTCATCGATTCCACTTTGTTAAAGATCCGACACTCTATCGGGGGATCAAAATGTAAACATAAGGCTATTTGGACTTTAAATTGTGAAGATTTCTAAGGGATTCGCATGAGTCCCGCCGCAAGATATTCAGCGACGAAGGTCTGGGTACAGAGCTCACAATAATACAACGGCCGTTTATGACATTTCACCGCCACCGTGGCGGTGAAAACAGTAGAATTTGCAATGAAAACGCGGTTTTAACTTAGTCTTTTGCATCCCCCGCCCATCGTGATACACCTAACCCCCTATGAAATTACAGACTTCGCACCATCACGTAAATCGCTTTGAAGATATGAATTTACCCTTAGAACTAATGACGGCGCTTGAAAAGATGGCCATCACTAAACCAACGGCCGTACAAAGCCAGGCAATTCCGTTAGGTACCGAAGGTCACGACATCATCGCGGTCGCGCAAACCGGTAGCGGAAAAACTTTGGCTTTCGGGCTTACCATTTTATCAGCTTTACAAAAAAATCCGAAATCACGCGCGCTGGTATTAGCACCTAGTCGTGAAATGGCTCAGCAAATTTACAAAGTTTTTGTCGAACTTTGCAAAGAGCTTCCGGTGACGGCGTGCTTAGCCATCGGAGGAGTTCCGGGTGCAAAGCAAACCAACCAATTAAAGAAAAATCCACGCTTGATCGTGGCGACCCCCGGCCGCTTGAACGATCACCTGATCACAAATAAATTACTTCTGCAAAATGTCGAATACGTCGTGATCGACGAAGCTGATCGCATGTTAGATATGGGATTTGCTCCGCAGTTAAAAAATATTAAAAGTGTTTTACGTGGCGAACCTCAGACATTGATGTTTTCGGCTAGCTTTAGCGCTGAAGTTGAATCGATCGCGCAAATGTTTTTAAAATCAGACGCTTACATGGTTCGCTCGGCGCAGGCCGAAGCTCCGGTGACGACTTTAAAACAAATCGTGTTGATGATTGATCGCAATAAAAAAGACGATCGTCTTTTAGATGAATTAAACGCCACCAAAGGTGGCGTCATCGTTTTCGCCGGCAGCCAACAAAGCTGCGAACGTTTAGGAGAGTACTTAAAATCGTATGGGTACCAAACTGATCTCATTCACGGCGGCCTTTCGCAAGGTCATAGAAACCGCGTCGTGCGCGAATTCCGTAACGGTCAGATTCGCATCGTAGTCGCCACTGACTTACTAGCCCGCGGCCTTGATGTGCCCCACGTCGATCACGTTATTAATTTCGATTTACCATTTGCACCCGAAGATTTTCTTCACCGTATTGGCCGCACGGCCCGCGCGGGTCGATCCGGAACTGCCATTACCTTTGTAACAGCGTCGGATGCACGCATGTACGCCCGAATTAAGCCATACCTACAAGAGGCCGAAGAAATTAAAGTGGATTCAAATTTCTTATTTCCGGCCGATCGTCATATTTTAGAAAATACAAAAAAGCGCGTCGATAAATACGAAGACAAAGCCGCCGCCAAACCTCGTACGGGCGGACGCCCGATGCAACGTTCAAAACCAAAACCTAAATACCGCGGAGAAGAGCCGCGCAGCAAATCAGGTTCAACGACGATCGCTAGAAAAAGTACGCCGAGCCGAGGTCGCTCATAATGTTTTCTGCCAATGCACCTTCTAATTTAAATCACTTAGCTTCTGACGTTCTACGCCTATCAGATTTTTTTATTAATAACCCAGATGGATTAACTCCGTGGACTGAAACATTTTGTCAGAATGCGTACCGCAATTATTTTTTGCCGTTAAATTATATTCGCGTCGCAAATGTGATTGAACGTGGATCGCAAGTGGGCTTCTTCAAAGGTTTTGAAACAACGATTGATTGGGGATCGGGCCCCGGAACGGCTAGCTTAGCCTTTGCCCATAACGAAAAATTAAAGACCCAACTAAAAAGCCAAATCCTAATCGAAAAATCGTCGTCAGCTTTGAAAACATTTACAGATTTTAACAGTCAGTTTATTCACCCTGACTTCACCACGAAGCTTTCTTTAAATAACTTAAGCTGCAATAAAAATAAGACCTTACTTACTTTTTCGTATTCATTAACCGAAATGGACTCTTTACCTGAAGGTTGGAATGAATTCGAAGGGCTCATGATTTTAGAACCGGCGACCCATCAAGACGGACGAAAACTTTTAGAGCTACGAAAAAAATTAATCGCGGAAGGCTATTTCATCTGGGCTCCATGCCTGCATCAGAATAACTGCCCGCTTTTAACTTTGTCTAAACACGATTGGTGTCATGATCGTTTTCACGTGAAGGCCCCGGATTGGTTTCTAAAATTAGAAGAGTATTTACCAATGAAAAATCGCACAGTAACGACTAGCTATTTGCTAGCTCGTAAAACCAAGCCTGACTTCGACGTGACAAACAAAGGGCGCCTAACTGGCGATTCGCTTAAAGAAAAAGGTAAAACGCGCCAGCTGATTTGCCGCAGCCCCGAACGCGAATTTTTAGCGTGGATGCATAAAAATAAAAACGAACAAGTTTTACCACGCGGAGAACTTGTGACATTACCTAACGATTTAGAAGTAAAATCAAACGAACTGCGCGTAAACACGAGTCCCGTCATCACCGTTTAAAATTTTAGATTTAAAAAATACACCCGCCGCCAGCGACCGAAGTGACGCCAACCACGATGTTGACCGTTGGCACGCCGTACCGACGTCCAACATCCCGGTTGATGGTCTGACGATAACTTCAAAAAGAAGAAGGCCATGATTTTTCAACCACGGCCTTCCCAAAGAAATTCTAATTTAAAAAACGACGGATGTTGGCTAATTAAACTTCTTGCTAAATCACGCACTTGACGGAAGTAACTTTCTTTTAATGAACCCGATGGCGCGGCTGAATACTGTTAATCGAAGTAAGCGGCTAATTGTTCAACTTGTCTGAAATCTTGGTATTGGTTTAGCTCTTGCGCTAATGCGTTTGGCATCATTTGGTACGCCCAACGACTAGCATCGTTGTACGCTTTTTCTTTCACGGAACCACTGGGTGCGGCCGCGTATTTTTGATTCCACATTAAAGCGTCTTGTTCGTCACGAGCGAACTATTGAATTCCCCACCGACCATTCACTGGCGGCGGTGGCGGCATTTGCCCTGCCGGAGGAGGCGGCGGAGGCGTTATTAACTGCAAGTTAGATTGAGCTAAGGCCGCAGAAGAAAGCACAGAAATAAAAGCCGAAACAAGTAGAACGGTTTTTTTGAAGCTCATGAGTAGTCTTTTAAGGTAAGTTGGTTGGTTTGACACCTTTTATAGTGTGTATTCACATGTACTGAAAAAAAACGAGCCAACCGATAAAGTATCGTTAAGGCTCTACTTTTATATAACTTATGCAAACATAACTAGCATTGCTCCGACGAACGACAAGCTGCAAATAACATTAGGATTATTTGATCCACTTTCAATTTTAGAGTAGCTTCAGCCCATGGAAAATACGACTAAAGCTCCGCAAAAAACTCCGTTACACGATGAACATGTTCGCCTTGGCGGCCGTATGGTTGATTTCGCCGGATGGGTTATGCCCGTTCAGTACGAAGGTTTAAAAGAAGAACATTACGCCACTAGAAATCACATCGGACTTTTTGACGTTTCACACATGGGCGAAATCCGCGTGAAAGGCCCGAAAGCTTTAGAGACCTTACAGTGGTTAACCACAAATGATGTCAGCAAATTAGAAAAAGGCCAAGCGCAGTATTCGTTGTTACCCAATGATAAAGGCGGATTGGTTGACGATATTTTCGTTTACTGTTTAGAAAAAGACGCTGATTACTTGGTGTGTGTAAACGCTTCGAACGCCGATAAAGATTTCGCGTGGTTCTTAAAACACAACAAGGGCGCCGACATCACGAATGAATCTTCATCATGGGGACAGATCGCGATTCAAGGCCCGAAAGCCGTTGAATTATGTGATCAAATTTTTGCGCCAATCAAAGTTAGCGAAATGAAACGTAACGAAATCAAAACCGGCGTGTTTCATAATTTCAAAATCATGATCGCAACAACCGGATACACCGGCGAAAACGGTTGCGAAGTATTTATTGAATCAAATGGTACGGCTCCATTATGGAATGCTTTATTAGCGAATTCGATGAAACCAAAACCGATTGGTTTAGGCGCGCGCGATTCTTTAAGAACCGAAATGAAGTTTAGTCTTTACGGTCACGAAATTGATGACACAACGAATCCGTACGAAGCCGGTCTTGGTTGGGTGATTAAGCCACAAGCCAAAGATTTTATGAATAAAGCTCAGATTGTGGCTGCCAAAGAAAATGGCTTAAAACGCAAGCTAATTGGCTTTAAAATGCTTGAGCGCGGTATTCCACGCCAAGGGTACCAGATGAAAAATACTTCTGGCCAAATTATAGGCTCAGTTACTAGCGGAACTCACTCACCAACTCTTGATGAACCGGTTGGAATCGCTTATGTTGATTCTGCATTTTCTACTGAAGGTACCGAAATTTACGTGGATATCCGCGGAAAATCAGTTAAAGCTTCAGTAGTTAAAACACCGTTCGTCGTTAAAACTTAGTTCGATTATTATTTATTTATAAAAATACCCTATCCAAGGAGACTAAAATGGCATTTCACGTACCTGAAGATTTTTACTACACAAAAGATCATGAATGGGCTCAGGTTGACGAAAATATCGTAACTGTTGGTATCACTGAGTTTGCTCAAGACCAACTAGGCGAAGTTGTTTACGTTGATCTTCCAGAAGAAGGACAAAAAATTACGCAAAACCAAACGTTTGGTGTTGTTGAATCAGTTAAAGCCGTTTCTGACTTATATGCTCCAGTTTCTGGAACTGTGATCGAAGTAAACACAGCTTTAATGGACGACCCTTCTAAACTTAACGACGACCCTAATAATGACGGTTGGTTAGTTAAAATCGAAATGGACTCTGAAAAAGAGCTTGCCAATTTGATGCGTTCTCCGGAATATAAGAAACTTATTAGCACCGACAAATAGTTGTTGCTGAAGTAGAATCTTTAATTTATTTAAAGACCTACAAATTGCCTGCAAGTAATTTTTAATTACTCGCCCAGTTGGTGGAATTGGCAGACACACTAGGCTTAGAACCTAGCGCCGCGAGGCATGGGGGTTCGACTCCCTCACTGGGCACCATTTTTTTCGTGTAAGCCTGATCGCAAGATCGGGCTTTTTTTTTCAGTTTTACTTCTTTAATCCTCGACCCACCAAATTTAAAGTCACCCGTCATCACGAACGCAGAGGGTATTTTTAAAGGTGCAGATCCGACATTTGTGATCGTGACAATTTGTGCCGCGCTTGTTTTACCAAATACCTTGAACGCCATTACACGCTCCGGGTGTACCGATATTATGGACAACGTTTTCGATGATATCATTATCAGATGCACTGTAATTCGAATTCACAATACCTGCGCCGCCAGATACTTGGATGTCATGAATGTGATTATTTTTGATCACGACAAAAGAGGCCTCATTTTGAATACCAAGTCGACCCGAACCTGAAACGTCAAATCCATCGATGTCGACATAACTTCCT
>JACMQO010000044.1 GCA_014376935.1 Bdellovibrio sp. | reverse complement strand
TTTTACAAGAAACCCCCAAACGTTTTGCTGAGGCCGACTTAGCCCTTGATCTTAAGGATTATAAAGAACTGGCCCGCGTATGCCATCATCTAAAATCAAGCTGCCACGGTGTCGGAGCAGAAAAGATGTCTAATTTATGTTCTATGATTGAAGATGGTTATAACAAGCAAAATGTAACTGGCATCTTAGAACAATTGGCGGAATTGAAAATAGAATTTAAAAAAGTTGAAGGCTATCTTATGACCTTAAAAAAGATAACCTAGCCTGAATGTTAGTTTTATCTTCGTTAGATCGTCTATAGTTTTGACACCAATGTAGTATTTTTCAGTCTGAAATGTCTTTTAGGAGTCAGCCATTAAATCGGGTAGTGTGCGGGGTATGAAAACACCTTTCATTTTATCCGTGGCATTGATCTTTTTTTCGAATCTAACGGCGATGGCCAATCTTCGGATACCGACTTCAAATAATTATGAAAGCGGACGTTTTCTGTGCGAACAAAAGTTTGCGACCTTACTCCAATCAGAGAATGGCTTTTACACGACGGTTCCGGTTGATTACAAAAATCCAAAAGTTGGAACCACGGATGTGTATGCCTTCTATTACGGTGGTTTTGATCCGGCTAAAGAAACGATTCTATACTTTACCGGTGGTCCTGGGTTAACGGCACATTGGGGATTATTTAGTAACGATATGCCTTACAATACTTTGATCATCGATAATCGCGGCATCGCGTGTTCAAAGCCGGCAACGGTCGAACAGTATTTATCATCTTCGTTCTATTCATCAGAATCAGTGGCCCGCGATGCAAAACTTGTGGTGGAAAAAGCCGGACTTAAAAAAGTGACCGCGTATGGAATCTCTTACGGCACCGAAACGGCTACAATTTTTGCGTCGCTATTTCCTGAAGTGACTCGCGCTTTAATTTTAGAAGGGACGATCGCTTCGGGGCGAAGTGATTTGTTCGAGGCTCCGCACCGAAGAAAGCTTGTGCAAAAGATGATTGATCAGCTGCCCGCAGATATAAAAATTAAGATGGAACAGGTCACGTCTAAGTACCAAGTGCCGAACACGTGGCTATCGCGAAGCGCCCGAACGCTGATGATGTCAGACGACGGGGTACAGACATTGAAAGATCAACTGCTTAGTTTTGCTGACGATCAAAACTACGCCGATCGTATTTCAGACTATAAAGACTTTTACGTCGAATCAGCGGTGGAGCCGAATCTACTTTTTGTTTCGAACGATTTACCTTACTACATGATTTCGTGCCAAGAATTAAGTCTAGCTAAGGCGACAGTCACGGCCGAAGATGCCTTCGTGAATGGAAAACTAGTTGGCGTGACCGATCCAGAGACGGTCGCGACATGTCAGAAGTTAAACGCAACGGCTGATCACACGTATGATTCAAAAAATTATCCCGTGCAAGTGCCGGTCACGTACTTTCAAGGGGCTGACGACGGGGCAACGCCTTCACCAGGGGCTTTTCAGCACTACAAAATGGTACCGCAAAAATTTAAACAATTACTGGTGCTTGTTAAAGGTGGGCATAATCCGAACCTTTCAAAATTGGGAACGGATACTCCTGGGCAGAAAGAAATGTTTATTCATGCCTTTGACGGATCTGAAATTCCACCCGCGTTGCTTAAAGAAGTGCGCAAGCAGCAAGATCTTAAATGGGTTTACACCCGTCGTATGTAGTCTCTAGCAAATTACGGCAATCTTAAATTGAAACGCGGCTAAGTCGTTGGAATGACTTGAACTTCGATCGGTACACTTCTTGTAGATAGAAGAGTACGGATTAGAGGTTTCCTATATGGGCACATCGGCTTGGTCATTGACAATGGTTCTAGTTATTATCGTTTCGGCAACGGCGTTCGGTAAAGTCACGTCTGTTGATGCTGCCGTGGTGAAAGCTGAACCTAGTAAATTCGCTGCCGAATGGCGCGTGTCTCTTTCTGGGACAGACTACAATGATGAAAAAAATAAATCTAAATTTGTGAATTTTAACCTGGATCTAAAAACGACCTACATCCTGACGCCAGTTCTTATTTTTGATTTTCAGCCTTCGGTTAAACTTCTTTCAGGACAAACGCAAACGATCGATGGCGCCGACCGGATGGAAAACCGTATTGTTCTAAGCCAAGCGGCCATTCGTTACGCGCCGGCAGATTTTTTCGCCTTTGCGGCCGGAGCTTTAAACCAAAGAGCCCTGCACACTCCGTTACTAGTCGATGACATTGCGTTTCCGGCAGCCCGTATCGAATCGATGTATCGAAATAATGAATTCGCAACAGGTATCGGAATTGAATCCGCAATTCCCACGTCGACATCACTCAGCGCCAATACCAAAGAGCTTGAGCCCAGTCCTTCGTTAAACTCGGCCGCCCTAATTTTTAGTTGGCAAAAAAATAGAAATTCAAAAGTCAGAGCCAGCGTAGGCTATTTTGCCTATAACAATTTACCTTCTGCGGTTGCGCAACAATCATTGCTATTAGGTAATGATGTGCAGCAGTTGTCCGAAGCACAGTATTCTTTCATGTATCAATTTCAAGGTTTAGAAGCTGGGCTTGAATTGCAATTGCCGCTGATGACTCTGTTTGATGTTATCGCTGATGCTTCGTACTTACATAACGATAAAGCCCCTTCAGGATATAGCGATGCCTCTAGTTATAATCTAGGTGGACTATTTCATCTATCTAAGGGAACAGATTGGTCTGTTCAGGGTGGTTACTTTTCGGTCGCGCCCGATGCGGCCGTCGCTTACTTTAACGCAAATAATTTTGAGACGAACCGGGTCGGTTATAACATCCAAAGCTTTATTCATTTTATCAAAGAGGGTTTTAAATTTGGCGTGATCTACATGGATTCAAACTTAATGTACATCAGCCCCGTTCAGTACCGCGAAAAAACTTTAATTCTTAAACTGGAAACGAACTATGAAAAAATCTAATCTATTTTCATTTCATATTTATTCAGGCTTAGCCCTGACGCTATTTTTAACTGCGTGTAATTTGCCGACACCCAAAGAAAAAGACGGCGCCATCAGCGAAGACGCTTCAACTTTTACAGCTGAAGCTGCGGCCGGGCGATCGACAGCTTTAGAGGCCACGAACGAAGGTGCGTTTTCACTTCCGACTGCAAAAACGTTTAATTTTTTCGCGTGTTTAAAAGATGTAGCGTACAGTCGACCGATTGTGGGTCACAAATTTATAATCGCAGAGACAAAAAGTGAAGTCACATCAGACGCTTCGGGCTGTTTAGTTTGGTCTGAAAAAATTGAATACAACTATTTAGCCGATTCGCAGTACGTACGAATAGATCGTCATATCGTGGCGACCGGTTTACATAAAGGCACGCGCACGATTTCTTTTGCGGTTAATCCGTGGTCTCATGGCGAAAATGTTGCGGCGATTGTTGATTTAAAAAAAGGTAGCGTCATTCCACATTTTATCGATTCAACAGAACTTTCGCTGAATGCCTTAAAGGGAATTTCAAAATACGGAGCTTTACGGTCACGTCCGCTGTGGATCGAAGATGCGCGCCTAACGGTTAGTACCAAAAAGCTAACGCAGCAAGGGCAAGATCTTTCTTTCGAATTTCAAAGCGTACCATCAATTCAGCTTACGAAAATGAATGACGAAATCGTTTCGCGCCCGTTAACGGCAGGGTCTTTTAAAATTAGATTAAGTTTAATTCACACGTACTCTGAAAACGATCAAGAAGTTAATCGTCTTCTTGCAAAATCAAGTTTACTAGATGCTAAAATTGAAAATGGTAGTTTATCTGTTAAGGCCAATATCACTTTGCCGGTGCTGCCAACACGGGGACGCATTGTTTTAGGCGTCGCGCTTCAGCCTGTAGACGGTCCGAAAGGGTTAACGTCTTTTGAAGGACTATTTAATTTAGGTGAAAGTGACCAAATGAATGGAATTTTACCATTAAAAGTTTCTGCGTCGGTCGCGCAAAAGAAAGATTTTAAAATTAATGATTTTGTGAACGCCCAGTATTCAGATTTAGCTCTGGATATGAATAAATCAGGGCAAACATCTGATATTTATCAAAAACGAAAAATTGAAGTTTCTCCGTTAAGTTTTACATATGTTCGCGTGGGTCATGAAACCACGGCCAGCAGCGAAATCGTTTATAGTATTAAAGCGTGTTTTAAAAATGCGCTTGATCAAAAAAGTATGCGGGCTCAAGTTTTTAAAGTGACTCAGTTTCAACAGGCTTCGGCGGGGAAACTTGCGGCGACGCTTGACGTGCAAGCAAACAATAGCGGTTGCATCAACTGGGACGAAACGATCGAGTTTAAACCTTTTGAATGCCCACGTTATATCAAAGGATCTGTGCAAATTCAAAATGCGGATTTAGGTATGAATGAAAAGCTAGATATGATCGTCAATCCGTGGGAGCCCCAAAATAGTTTGGCCCGCGATTTACGCGAAGTCGATGCGAAAGAAAATTTAGTGTTTGATTGTAAAACTGAAAATCGCGCCGGCACTCAAGTGCTATTTGATTCTTATTCTGTATCGGCCTTATCTTACAACTATGAAATCGATCGTTTTTTAAATCTTAAATTGATCAAAAAAATTCAGTTTAAATCAGACCCACGATTATTACAGTGGTCAAATTTAAGTAATGGACGCACCGAAACAAAAAAAATGCGTGATGGTATTTATCTTTTAAAATTAGCGATCATTCATAATAAAGATTATGACCAAAATAATACCTACGTTTCTTCGGCTGAAAAATTGATTAATATCGTGAACGGCCAAATTAATACCGACATGACTTTTAAAATCGATGATTTTAAAGAATTAGGTAATCGCAACACTTTGCTAGTTCAACTTTATCCGGTCGATGAGAAAAAAGTCAGTGCGGTCGGGCAGAATCTGATTTTAAAAACGGCGGGTAGCCTTGCTACGGCGATCGATACCACGGCGAACTTAGAATCAAATACGTTTATGGGTCCGATCACTTTAAATGTGGATGAATTTTCTAGACCCCTGCGGGCGATGGATGCCTCTTTGGCGGGTCAGTTTTTCGTTCAGGGTCTTATTAATAGCCCCACGGCGAATAAAGAAATCGTGAACCAAGTCATCGCGCAAGGTACAAAAGACAAATTAGCTAAAGCAAAAGTCATGGAGCTACGTGCGACGGCCCCACAGATGGCGTTAGAAAATAATTTAGATCTGATTCAACTGAACCGTGTGGCGGCTAAAGATTCTTTAGCGGGTCTATTAAAGCTAATCGCAAAAGCCTCAGGAGCGCCGATCACGAAAGCCGATTTACAAAACGTGATTAGTACCGGAAAAATAAATCCTAATTTAGCGCGCGAGCTTTGTTCATTTTGGATCACGCAGTATTTACCATCGATGTACGCCGCCCAAGGTGGAGGACTTTCAAAACGATCGATGCAGTCGTTTCGCGCCGACTGTCTTCAGGCGGTCAGTGAAAATCCGTCGTACTTTATTAAGCTAGAAAATCGTTATTTGGTTCAAGATGTCGGTGGATCGACTCACGTGAAAGGGTATAACCAGGATGTGGGTGTTGGAACTGAATTTTCATTAAGCCAAACGCACTCAAGATCAGAAACTAAAAGTTTCGGAGCGGGTGTGAAGGCAGGTATTCAAGTGCCGGTGATTGATATATTCTCGGTCGGTGCCGAAGCCGGTGCCAGTATCAGCACCTCAAATACGGAAGCGACCTCAAGTGGAATTGCGGTTCAAACGTATACGACGTTACGGGTGCAACAAAATCTTGAAAAAGTACGTATTAATAAATACGAAAAATGTGCGGTCTTAAATTTGAACCCGACACTGTTCATAAAAGATACGAAATCACTATTCATCGCTGACGACTTCTTAAGTGTTTTAAATTCAAAATTATCAGACGCCGAATTAGCATCGGTCGTTTCGCGCGGAATCATGATCTGTGAAGGGCAAGTGCGCACGGCGCCGCTAGATATTTACGAGCAATACTTTTTAATCTCGCAAGAGACTTCAAGTACGCAGATGCAAGATAGCGGTGATGAACGCAATCGTAATTTCTTTTTAACGCTAAGGTCAGCGAACGAGTACGCCCGGTTTCTAGCGGCCACACAAAGCCGTATCAAGATGCCCGAAGGCAAAGAAAGCCAATTTGAAGCCAGTAGCCAAAGATACTTTTTAGAAAGTCTATTTAAGCTCAGCGGCCCTACGTACCCGGGAATGTATTTGGCTCCGTAGCGGGTGATTGATAAATGGAATGCGCTTAAATTTTAGAATTTATGGCGTCACCCAACCCAATTCGCCCGAATCATTTGCAGTAAGGTCTGAAGCTTAGAGGCAATTTTGGTGATTTTTCAGTCTGTACTTCAATTAAAGTGATAAAGAACAGAAGTCCTCTTGATTTTGCGAATGATTATGATTATAAATTAGTACGTTTTCAAAAGCGCGTGTGGTGGCCATAGCTCAGTTGGTAGAGCATGGGATTGTGATTCCCAGGGTCGCGGGTTCAAGCCCCGTTGGTCACCCCAAATTTTTCTCAGGTTCGTAGTCAAAAAAACAAAATACCAAGCGGTTCTAAATAGTTGAAAACACACAAATGAAGAACGAGCGTAAGCATCGATATTTCATGAAATTTCGACAGATTTCAAAAAATGATGACAGAATGATGACACCTTGATGACAGGTTTTAAACCCTGAACTCAGCTTCTGATAACTGTTTTCAGTTTTTGGGGTGACGGAACTAAGGTTTCGCAGTTACAGATACCCACTCACAGATTTTCGAAATTCGTCTTCGTTGGAGGAGTTTTTTATGCAATTTCAGAGATGCACCTTTACTTTAGTTTTGATCAATTTAATTTCTTTGATGGCCCAAGGGAAAGGTTACGAAAAATGTGACATCCCGGACAAATGGATTTTGTCCGTTGTTAAAGCAGATGGGGGCAGCACAATTGAAGCCGGTAAAATTCCAGTGAAAGTGCTCGAAAAAATCGAATCCGGTTGTATGGATGATATTACTGATGCCATTTTTGATGAGAAGCTTGGCTATACTCAGGTTGCAGAGGCAGTGAAAAAGGCTCAGGACAGTCGAAAGGCAAAAAAGTAATCATTGAATGACATCTAGCGGTTTCTATAAATCAGTTATACAGACCATATCCAATATACCCAACCCCAAGTTTTCGCCGATTAATTTAAGCTGCCTTTTTAAGACGAGCGATACCATCAAGTACTAACATGCGCATAAGCGTCTGATAAGGTAGGCCCTTTTTAGTTGCTAACGCCTTCAGTTCAGAAACAGTCTCTTCACTTAGGTTAATGCTTGTTGGATGCTTCTTTGCGACCTTAATCTTTTTGTAAGCCGCTTAAATTTTTTTAGAATCAAATGAAGATCCTTTTTCGTAACCTTTTTCATTTTTAACATAATTCGACATATAACTTCCTTTCTTTCTGGCTCATTTCACGGGCTGAAATAACTCGAATGCCAGTACCTCTTAAAGTAAAACAAATAAAGAGATGGCGACCTTTTTTCGTAACACCTAGAATTCCAAATCTCGGTTCTTGAACCACTGGGCTTGATTGTTCGCCCAAAGCTCTGATGGCTTCTGCCTTGGAAAAGACCTCTTCAATTTCATCAGAGGTCACTTTATGCTTTTAGTGACTTTTAGTTTGATTTCCATGATCCCATTCAAACCGAAAGCTTTCTTGAGAAAGTAACCATTCAGCGAGCCATTGTATAAAGCGAAACTTAGCCATCGGCTTTAGTATAGTGTAATTCACTATAAAACACAAGATGTTCGTATTTATGAACGGCAAATTTGCCTCAAAACAAATATAAAATATTTCGCATCTTTTTCGTTCGTAAACACGAACGAATCGGTTTTTAGGAACTTTATAAACTTCCTTCGATAACTGCAAAAACAAATGTTATTTCAACGATTTAACTGAGATTCGTCAACAATGGCACTCTAGTTGAAATGTACTTCTAGGTAACGGTTCGATGAAAGGAGATAAAAAATCGCAGCACCAAAAATAATAGTAGCTTATGTCCGGCAACGAGCGCCGGAGCCAATTTATACAAAAAAACTGACCCAAAACAATTTGACCCTGTTTTGCAGTTCGAATCTTTAAAAGAATAGTGATTTCAGACACATTGATATTTTGTTAGCCGGCCTAAAAGGGCCCCAGTAGTGAGTACTTGTTATAAAAGAGGTAAAGATTTTGAAAGATTTAAAATATGTTTATTTAGAAAAAAATGAATCAGATAATTTAAGTAGAATTAAGAAACAATTGAAAGACAGCGGCATTAAAACCACGAGAGCAAAACTACTAAACTTTATTATTCAAAAACGCTCTTCGTATAATGGTATATCGAAGAAAGATTAAATTTTCTAAATTTGGTCGCAGGCTGAGATTTCATGTTAACGATGTTCAATCTCTTTTTAGTCGAAAGGGGTAAAAGATGATTAAGACGTATATGAAAGAAAATAAAAAGTTATATGAAGTTTATGTAGCCGAGCGCGATCAAAACAAAAAGATGGTCGCCAGAAGAAGACGAGGAATTACATCGGAAAGAGACCCCAAATTTCTTTCTTCTAATTCAAGATTCTTCCCGTGTCGAATTACCTGGATAAAGAATCTCATTTGCACTTAAGTTATTTTTTGCATCTAACTTCATAGCTAATTCGAAAAGACATTTACCCAGAACTCGAAATTCTTTTTCTCTACTTTTTCAATCTTCGTTTCATTTTGGGTCAAACCGGCTGAACAGATTAATCGAAAGTGGTGTTAAGAAAACTGACAGCACTAATGCGTAGCCAGAATTTTGTAGTTTCTCTTATAAACCAGCTGGTTACGTCGTGACTACGTACTCTGATTGGTTACAAGTTATCCAGGTTCAACGACTTAAA
Source organism: Bdellovibrio sp. (assembly GCA_014376935.1). Classification (GTDB taxonomy): domain Bacteria; phylum Bdellovibrionota; class Bdellovibrionia; order Bdellovibrionales; family Bdellovibrionaceae; genus Pseudobdellovibrio. The sequence goes on along the minus strand of JACMQO010000044.1, from coordinate 23,133 downwards.
AGAGCAACAATGCAGTTCAGGCGGCGTTCGCTTTGCAATGTTACTTGCGGGGACCTTAATTCATGCATCAGAACGTAAAGGGGACATAATGAGATTCGAAAAAAAATCCGTATTGATGTTTTTTCTAATAATTGGTGGGGTTGGAATTGCTCAAGCGCAAATTATTTCGGGGGCGACTTACCGAATCGTATCGACATGTGGCAAAGGCGATCTGGTGATGCAAGTCGATGGTGGAAGTGTGCTTCGTGGTGCGCCGATCAAATTGGCGTCGAAAGCGAACGCCTCTGCACAGGTCTTTAAATTCACGCAAAGCGGTGACGCCTATACGATTACGGTGCAGCACTCTCAGCAGCTTTTAGATGTCACTGGCGTTTCAAAGGCCGATGGAGCGCTCTTACAACAATACTCAAGCACCGGTGGTCTGAATCAACTTTTTAAAGCTTCAAATGTTGCAAATGGCATCTACACATTGCAGGCCAAGCACAGCGGAAAAAACCTAGATGTCAAAGCTGCGGGCACAGCGGTGGGAACGGCTCTTGAGCAGTACACTGCAAACGACACATGTGCACAGAAATTTAAGATCGAACCGGCAGGTGGAGCCTCGGCACCCTACTCGGGCACGGCTGCGGTGATTTCAAGTTCACCCGTCACAATTCAAGCCGAAGATTTTGACCTTGGTGGACCGAATGTGGCGTTTAAAGAAAGAGTCGCCGGCAACCAAGGTGGCGCTTCGTATCGGGCGGATACTTCGGACGTTGACATCGAAGCGACCTCAGATTCGGGGGGTGGCTATGCCATTGCTTATATAGACCAGGGCGAATTTTTAACTTATTCGATCTACGTTCCAAATGCTGGCGCCTACACTATTTCGTCTCGAGTCTCTTCGAATAGAACTGGAAGCACGTTTCGATACGAACTAGATGCCGTCGACGTAACCGGCGTAATCACTGCGCCCGACACCGGAAGTTTTCAAACTTACAAAAACGTGGATAGCAAAGTCATCAACTTTACAGCCGGTAATCACCGTCTGCGTGCTGTCGTGACGAATGGTTATGGTGGCTTCAACTTGAATTATTTGACGATCTCTCCCGCAACGGTCGGCTTCCAATTGGGCGATCGTCCATTCTCTGCGACTTCATCATGGAATACGCCCGTCAAGACTGGCGCAACTTATAAAAAATTGAATTGGCCGACACCATCTGGTGGTAACTACTGGGTGAATTGGAACCAGTATTCGCCGGCCGTTATTCAATCTAAAAACACGGATCCTTTGGTCGCCGTAAAGATTCCGGATTCATGGGGATGGTCCGCACAAACATTAAATATCCGCATTCCAGCTGGAGTGACCGGAGCCGTTGGTTCTGACGGTGAAATATTAATTTTAGATGGCGCTGCCATTCACAATTGTTGGCAATTTAAACGTCTTACCGAGACGACCGCAACCTGCCAGGCTTACGGACGAACCAACGTTCTGACAGGTTCGGGCTGGGGAACGAAGTCTCCGTTCTTATCTGCGGGTATCGTTGCTGCCGGTTCTAGCCAACTGGCTGGTCTTTTGGTTCAAGCTGAAACTGATAAAGGTGAAATTAACCACGCCTTGCAGATCGTTCTAGACGTGCCACTGGTTCTGCCAAATCCAACTGGCGAAGCGATCTATTCCGATGGAGCTAACTCGGGCGGCCTTTCGCAAGAAGGTGATCGTCTGGCCATTCCACGCGGAACTCCGATGCCGGCAAATTTGTCGCCTTTAGGACAAAAAGTTTTCCGTGCGATGATGAATTACGGAGCTTTCAATATCGATAGAGCGACTGGTACGACCGTCATTCGCGTTCAGCAAAATGCTTATGACAGCACGACCATTTCAAAATTAGCCGGAGAGATGAAACAAATCACCCCGCTATTGCAGAAGGTAAATCCGTAATCTGAAAGACAAAGGTTTAATTAAAATGGCGAAGGCGATTTTACCGCACTCGCCATTTCTTTTTTTAGCGCGTGAAGGCGATTGCAAGACCATATTCAATATGACCCAGTCCATGGCTTTCACCGATTAAATTAGGCTGCCTTTTTAAGGCGAGCGAAACCATCAAGCACTAACATGCGCATAAGCGTCTGATAAGGTAGATCCTTTTTCGTTTTTAACATAATTCGACAACACGACCTGGATTTAAAAACTTAATTCAAACCTAACAATTTAAATTTGAAATGTAGGGTAGTTTGCTCGGGCAGGCAGCAATTAACTCAATTTTTAAAAGAGGTTTCAATGTTTAAATATATCGTAGGATCATTTATTTTAATATCTTCTGCTGTTTTCGCGTGTGAAAATCAAGAGGCTCAATTTATTGGAAAAGTTTCTAATTACACGCAACTTCAGCTCAGCGAATCGACGATTGAGTGTTACTTCAATATTCAATTATCGATGCTAAATTCAAGTCAGGTTTGCCCTTTGGTTGAAGGTGAAGTCGTTGGATATCAATTTCAAGATAAGGATTGCTCTTTGAAAAACGGCGATCCAATTTCTGGCGTGCTTCGAAGAGTTGGCAACTGGATCGTGGTAGAATAGTCGCGCGCGGATGGGCGCAAAATTTAAACCTTTAAATCGTGCGCGCCAGTTCATGATCGATTTTTCTGAAATTCTATATTTTCTGGCAACCAAGTATCAACTTCTCCAATTTATAGGGGCAATGTCAGACGGAAGATTTGACGGCTTTGGGGAAATTTATTCTTAAAACGAAACGGTCTAAATTCGTTTTGAATCAAAATGATGATATTGAATCCAATGTAGCTTCATTGAGTCGAACCTATGTCTTTTATCAGACTTGTTACACAAACGTTATCCGATCCTGTTAAAGATCCGATAAGAAGTCGTCTATTTGGAATCTCCAAAGAGGTTATTGTGGCGACTCAAGTTCGAATGCGCTTTAAATTATTTATTCTAAGTCTATTGGTATTCACGCTATCAGCGTGTGGTCGAACCTCGATCATCTCTTGGATCAATGCGAATCCGGTACCAGCCGTTCCAAATCTGCCGACGGGAAGCCCATTTAAAATTGCAACTAACATGGGATCGACGCCGGGTAACGACAGTGCACGGGCCTTAGCTCAGCAATCAGATGGTAAAATTATTGTCGGCGGCAACAGCGTGCAGGCGATGGAAATCACAAGATTAACGACAGCCGGAGTTTTAGATATGACCTTTGGTTCTGCAGGGTACTCCAGAATTCACGTGGGGCTAGTGCATTCGGCTGAAAAGTTAAATGCACTTCTTATTCAACCCGACGGAAAAATTATTGTGGTTGGTAGCTCTGGCAGTTGGGGCACTGGCGATTTTGCGGTGGCCCGGTTAAATGCGGATGGCAGTTTTGATACTAGTTTTGGTGTGGGCGGAAAAGTGATTACCGACATCAGCAGTGGCTCCGATGATGAAGCTTACGCGGCCGCGTTGCAAGCCGATGGAAAAATTCTGGTCGCCGGAAAAATGGCGGGGACTACTCAAGATTTTGCCATTGTTAGGTATAACTTGAACGGAACTTTAGATACTTCTTTTGGTACGGGTGGAAAATTAATATTAGATATCAGTGCGGGCGGCGCCGATGTGGCGAATGGAATCGCCGTGCAGTCGGATGGAAAAATAATTGTTACGGGTTATACGACGGTGGGTGGTTCAAAAGATCTTGCGATCGCAAGAATTTCATCCGTCGGGGCGCTTGATAATTCATTCGGCAATGCGGGTGTGGTTGTGACCTCTATCAATTCGGATGATCTATCCTTCGGGGTGGCGATTCAAGCTGATGGAAAAATCCTGCAGGGTGGAACCGTTCAGTACGGCACGATGTGGAGTGTGATCCGCTACACGACGGCAGGTGTTTTAGATGGCACGTTTGGCTCGGGCGGTATAGCGACGACCACTTTCGGTGGAGCCACCACGCAGGCCACCGCAATGACGTTACAAAGCGACGGAAAAATTGTTATAGCAGGATTTGCCGTGGTCGGGGGCTCGACCGATTTTGCATCCGTTCGTTTAGCAACCACCGGTGCGTTAGATACAACTTTTAATGGCTCGGGAAAATTGACAATCGATATCGGTTTAAATTCGTACTCAAGCGATAATGCTTACGCCGTGTTAGCGCAAGCAGACGGTAAAATTGTACTGGCCGGAGACGCCTCGACAGATTTTTTTACGAATTACGCCATTTACAGAATTTCGGCCGTCGGCATCCAGGATAATACTTTTGGAGTTAACGGACAGGTTACTTTTGACGGATTAAGCCCAAGCCTGGACGAGATGCACGTCATGGTGAAGCAACCGGATGGTAAAATAATTCAAGCGGGGCGCACCAATGCGACCGGGACAATGAATTTCATTTTAGTCAGATCCAATAAGGATGGAAGTTTAGATTCGACTTTCGGTGTATCGGGCAAAGTGATCACGGATATAAATCCCGCCATCGAGTCCGCCGATTCGATTAGTGCCATCGCTCTGCAAGGTGATGGAAAAATTTTAGTCAGCGGCTATTATTATAATGGCGCTGTGTTTGGCTCTTTAGGTTTTGCGACAGCGCGCTACAATGCAAATGGCGTGTTGGATGCAACATTTGGCACGGGCGGAATCGTTGTCGCCAACGCCTACGCCGGATCCAGTGACGACCCGGTCGGTATCATTATTCAAAGTGACGGTAAAATTATTGTAGCCGGGCATTCCTATCACGGCGGTTTAAATAACGCGTTCTTGGCGCGCTTTACATCCAGCGGCGTTTTAGATTCCAGTTTCGGTTCAAGCGGTTTCGTATTGCCGACGTATGGGGTTGGTAGTTACGATTCGACCACTTCTGCCATCGCTCAGCCCGACGGAAAAATTTTAGTTGTTGGCTCGACAGATGCGGCGGCAGGAACTGACGATGACATGGCTATGATGAGATTTCTGCCTGACGGTACGTTGGATGTAAGCTTTGGTACGGGCGGAAAAATGATCGCCAATTTTAATTCGGGCCTTCACGATGGGATCAGTTGTGTGACCTTGCTATCCGACGGAAAAATATTGGCGGCTGGATACATAAATAATGGCACAGACAATCAATTAGCGGTCGTCCGATTCAATTCGAACGGCGCTTTGGATACGTCGTTTGGAGCTAGTGGAAAATTTATGACCACAGTTGGCTCAGGTGCCAGTTACGGAACAGCGATGGCCTTGCAGTCCGATGAAAAAATTGTGATTGGTGGCACCGATAACAACTCAAACATCGTGGTGGTTCGCGCTACATCGTCTGGATTTCTAGATACTAGTTTTGCGGTCAATGGGCAGTTTGTTTTGGACTTTAGTGGAAATCATTCGATAAGTTACGTCAGCTCTTTACTTGTAGAAAGTGACGATCAAATTTTGGTCGGCGGTACTACGACCGACACATTCGACATTAATGACTTCTTCTTAATGCGATTAAATTTCTTCATGTGAGTTGCCGTTACCGTCCCGGAAATAAGATCACTTTATTTTGGTGCTGCGGTGGAATTTTTTTAATTAATAGATCCAGGGCATGCTCTAACGAATAACGTGCGCTGGAGTGAATTAAAACAATCTTTTCGCATTCAAGTTCGTCAAGGCGCGGAATTATTTCGTCTAAATGCGTGTGACCCCAATCGCGGGCACTTTGAATCGATTTATCCTGATCTAAATAAGTTGATTCTAGAAATAAAATTTTTGATTTTTTAATCCATGGGGCCGCATCTAAAAATTCAATTTGCGTGTCACCCGTAAAACTAACCAAAGGTGTTTCAAGTTGTTGGGTGATTTCTTGTCCTGATTCGCGCACCTCACGTAATTCATTTTGTGATAAAAGTGCCATCGCGGGTTTTAATTTGGTTTTAGTATGAAATAACGTGTAGCCAAACGAATCGACGCGATGAACGGTTTTAAATGGGCGTACGAAATAGTTTCGATTGATTTCAAACGTGTCTGTTTCTTTCACACCCACAAATTGATAAGGGTATTCATATTTTTCGATTTGCGCCCAGCCGCTCATGATTTGCTTCATGGGTTCAATCATCGAATGGGGCATATAAAATGTGGGTTGTTTATGGGCCGACATCGATTTTTGCGAAATAAGGTAGGGAATTCCCGCCGCGTGATCTAGATGACCATGAGTCATAAAAAAATGATTGATGTTAAAAAGATACGGAAATCCTTGCGCCACATCAAATGCCAAAGATAATGTCGGCATCGCGATCGAAGTTCGAATTCCCGCTAAAGAGACTCCGATAAAATCAAGGCCGTCATAAGACCATTCTTTTCCGATATGATTCACAAGGCCCCCATGTCAGTTCATTTTTTTCAGATGAACTGACTGGTATTGAATCTGAATTAAAAATAACCGTCAAGATTTGACAGAGCTTGAAGATCTGAAAAGGCAAAGGTTTCCGTCGTTGAATTCTTGCGGTGCCGACCAGAAGGTTTTGCTCATCCACATTTTGGCGTTCCCTTTTGTGACTACGGTAATTTTACGGGTTGCCGTTAAAACCTGAAGCTGTTCGATGATGGTCTTAAAGCTAGAGTCCGTAAATGCGTCAAAGATGTAATACGTATCGGCCATGGGTATTTTAAATTCGGGGCTTGATAAATCTTGCGCAATAAAATTGACGTGCTGATTTAGATTAAAATGAACACTGGCCTTGTTCGCAATAGCAACGCGCTCTTGAACGAATTCGTAGCCCGTGAACTGAATATCGGGACGCATAAGGCCGATGACTAAGCCAATACGACCATAGCCTGAACCTAAATCAATAAAACGTGATCCTTTGGCTAAATTTAAATAGCGCAGGGCAATCAGCGTCGTGGCGTAACTGGACTGAACGCCGACTCCGGCGCCTTCGTAAAGGCGTTCTTTTTGATCCAGCGCGGGAACTTCATTGAGTAAGTAATCAAGGTCGAAAATTTGATCCAAACTATCAAATGATCTGTACAAAGAAAGCTTTGTATCACTTGGCTTTTTTTCTTCGTCTGAATTCATTTGATGTTCAAGTTCGAACAGTTCAGACATTCTGGCTAAGGCAATTTGTAAAACAGTTTTTTGAAACGGGAAGGGGGACGATTTGATAAAGCTGATTACTAATTTTTCGGTCTGAGCTAAGGCTTTGACCGACGTATGCATTTCTTCGATATTTGTGCTTAGAAAATACGAATGAAGAAATAAAAGAGGTTTTAATTCGGCATCAAAGTATTTTTTAATAAAACGATCAAAGTAGATGTCATTGGTTGAGTTTTTACTTTGAATCCAGTGCTCTTCGATGATGTAAGCGATGACGTTTTTTAAATAAATACTGTCGATAAAAAAGTGGGCTAAATCTTTTTCGTTGATCAGTTTTGTGACCGAATTGATTTGTTCTGGTAACGTGTCTAAATTCACCAAAGTCAGAATTTTCTTAAGTTCAGTTTTATAATCACTCACCTAAATTTGAATAATTCAATTTTGTCGTCATATTGTCTCCTTAAGGTCAGCTTAGGCTTAAGGATCTGATAACCAGGGCATTGTGTCTAGGTTATTCGCGGGGAATTGGAACTTCTTTTTGAATTATCTTAGGGGCCCTTTTCAAGCCGAAGGCCACCAATTTTTGTCACCAAGGGTGATTTTATTCATACTTATAGGTGTTTAATGCGTTATAAGCCGATTCAGCTTGGACGTAAATTTGCGATCTTGATCATTTATGTCAAACAAGAAACAATTTTTTAAACCGATCCAGCTGGTGCTTTTAGCGTCGTCGTGTAGCTTCGTTCTGGGCGCAGGGATGATGGATGCTCTGCAGACATCAAATCACACGCTCAAGTCAGCCTTAGAGTCCTTAAAGACAGCGGTGGCGTCAGTCTCGTTCTCTGAAGAACCTGTGATCAACGCCCTTTCAAATAAATCAGACGGGATCGTTAACTTTAAAGATGATCCTTTTAATGTTCATTTTGAAGTGACGCACATCGAACCGGAAAAAAAAGCTGAAGTGACGGGTGACATCGTAGATAAAGTTTTATCTGACTACCAAAGTCGTATTGCCCCTGAATTTGAAATTCCTGATTTGATTTATAATCAGACTAAATTTTGGTTTCGCATTTACACCGAATTTGATTCAAATAAAAAAGTGATTCACGATTCTCTTCATCCCCATATTATTTACGACATCGTCGACGTTGCTGACATCATGGCCTTACCAGCGAACGCATCGTGGTTAAATGTCGTCAAAGCCCAAAAGGCCGTGGCGAAAAGAACCGCTGAAATTCGTGCGAAACTAAAAAAAATGTCTAAGAAAAAAGAAGAAGACATGGATGCGGAAGAGCTTGGATGGTTAGCCCAGTTTAAAGAAATTAAAGGCAACCAAAAAAGAATTATTTTGATGGCTGCGCAAAGCTTGCGTGTTCAAACCGGACAAAAAGATTTTTTTGAAAGTGGCTTAGCCGTTAGTGGTCGTTACATTCAAGGTATGGAAACAATTTTTAAAGCTAAAAAACTTCCGATTGAACTGACGCGCCTGCCGTTTGTTGAATCTAGTTTTGCGATCGGTGCGACCAGCAAAGTGGGCGCAGCAGGTATTTGGCAATTTATGCCAGGTATCGGTCGTCAATTCATGACGGTCAATGATCAGTTTGACGAGCGCCGTAACCCTTGGAAGGCGACCGAAGCGGCCGCTAAACTTTTAAAAGAAAATTATCAAATTCTACACAAAAATTGGGGCTTAGCTTTAACGGCTTATAATCATGGCCCGGCCGGTGTTCGGTTAGCGATGAAAAAAACGGGAACGAAAGATATCGCAAAAATCGTTCGAACTTACAGATCACGAAACTTTGACTTTGCCTCTGCGAACTTTTTTACTTGCTTTTTAGCAGCCGTTCACGCGCAGATGTACCGCGATGTTCTATGGGCCGATCATGTGGCTGATACGAATTTAGCTTATGAGTCGACTCAATTAAAAAAAGGTCTGAAGCCAACGCAATTGATGCAGACCTTTGGCTTTACGGCAGAACAAATTTTGCTTTATAACCCAGAACTAGACCGCAGTTTTAAGCACAATAGCATCATCCCTAAAGGATACAAAATTTTTACGCCGGCCCAGATTAAAACGGCCGAGCAAAATCAAATTGTCTCTAGAAAAGAGGGGTCGACTAGTCTTTCGGCTCAGTAGTTAAACATCAAGTGTTGACCCATTTTGACGATAATTAGTCAGTGATTCGCAATTTAATTTTTGCGCATCTTGGCGATTCTGCAGGCGAATTGGGTGACAGTTTACCGTATCTAAATCACTAGAGCTTGCGTTATTGAACTTGTAGCGCTTACGATCATCTCATGAAAAAAATGTGGATTTTATTAAGTGGTGGATTGATCGTCATTTCGGCTTGCATGATTTATTTTATTTTACATGGAATCAGTTTACGGACCGAGCCGATCATCGATCCGTCGATCATCAGTCAGGATCATCAAAACATCGCTGACGGTTTACTAACGCGCCTTTTTCCAGAACTACAAAATGACGCCTTTATATTATGGGGCGCATCCTTAGATTCGGCCGAGTTCATGACCACAGTGACGTTAACCAAAAAAACGTACGAGCAACGTTTCGGAAAATCAGTTACATTGCTGATGGATGCCGAAAATAAAACCGCTGAAGAAATAAAAAACTGCGCGGCCCCCTGTTGGATATTGGTCGACACAAAAAATGCCAATCAACTTGTGACGAATAATTTTGTTGAACAAAAATTAAAGCCATTAAAAAAAGAATTTTTCACGATCACTTGGCTTCCGTTTAAAATCAACGAAGTGGTTCCTGCCGAATGCGAAAACCAAAAACGCATCGATCGCTTAGATTGTATTCGAACTTTAACGGTGCGCGATTCTTTACGTCGTTTGAAAAAGAAGGATCAACTTTATTTCTTCTTACGTCGGTATAACGAACAAGATTATTTTTTGTTTGTTCAGCAACCGAACTGATTCGATAGATCATTAGCCTTGCCATTTAGCAGTGCTTCGGAGTGACTTTGATGTACCGAAAATCCACGGCATTTTGCCACGCTATTTAGGTGGGTTCCTGTTTGTTGCGATTTAATCCACAAATCATGTGGGCTTTGCGTTTGCAAACTAAGGTCGGTAAGGAGTTAAACGATGATCACACAACTTAATCCGCCACTACCACTTGATACACCTAAAGGCCCCGGACAAGCGACTTTTTTAATTGATTATGGCCTTGAACATGATCTGTACTGGGTTGTCTTTATCGACGAAACGCGAGAATGTTGGACGCTAAATAACAAAGACGTTCGCGCGCAAAGAAACCTGACGATTGGGCGTGGAAAGTTTCAACCGTTAGAAGAAAAGAAAATCTCTTTAAGTTCGGTCAAATCGCCCGAAGTGAAGCAGCCGTTCGTGCATCAAGATACAAAAGCTTAATTCATAGACTTGATCTGCCGTATTACGTTTTGAATAATGAGCGCGGCTCATGTACCTTTTGAATCGCAATTTGACCTGCTGTTCAAAAGGAGACCGTGATCATGAAGTTGTTTTTTGCCGTCGTATTTTTGTTTTTAGGATTTAAAGTTTCAGCAGAAGAATCAGCCTGGGTGCACGAATCAGAACTTTCTATCGTTTCGTCGGGTGGAAATACAAAGTCAGATACATTTTCAGCGAAACAAAAAACATCTTATACTTTGCACGATTCTAAAGTAACGGCGGCCGCTTCTTACCTTCAAGGTAAGTCTTCACAAACAGATAAAACATCAGGTGTTTCGACCGAAGTTAAAAATTTAAGATGGGATGCTTCTTTACGTTATGATTACGCTTTTAATGAAAAGTTTGGGGCGTTCTTTGGTCACGGTGCAGAAAGTGATTCGGATGCAGGATACGTGCAACGTGATAATACAGATCTTGGTGGCCAGTACACCGTCATTAAATCTGACGAACAATCTTTGATAACAGAAGCGGGTCTTCGTTACACAAAAACTTACGACGGTACCTTGAATGATTATGCGACGTATGGTCGCCTTTATGCCGAATACGTTCGTCATTTTACGAAAACGATTAATTTCAAACTTTGGGCCGAGCATCTGCCAAATTTAAAAGAATCACAAAATTATTTATCAAATGCTGAAGCTTCGGTCAGCGTGATTTTAACATCTACGTTTAGTTTAAAAACAGCTTATTTAGCTAAATACCATAATCGTCAGGTCAGTACGGCTGTTGTTGAAGATAAACGTTTAGAAACTTTATTAACAACAGCCTTAGTGGCCGCATTCTAATATATTTTCTTAAAGGAGAATTTTTATGACATTATCTCAGATTCCATTTCGTTCGGCTCAGGGTGAAGAAACGTCGTTATCAAAATATCAAGGACAAGTGTTGCTGATTGTGAACGTGGCGTCGCAATGTGGGCTGACTCCGCAGTATGAAGTTTTAGAAAGAATTTTTGAAAAATACAAAAGCCAAGGCTTTACCGTCTTAGCATTTCCGGCGAACGAGTTTGGCGCGCAAGAACCCGGAACGAATGCCGAGATTCAAGATTTCTGTCGCGGTACTTTTGGCGTACAGTTTCCGGTTTTTGAAAAAATCGTCGTTAAAGGTGCCGGCCAACATGCCTTATATAAACAATTAACGGAAAGTAAACCCGCGGCCGTAAAAAATCCGAACGGGCAGTTAGCTGAATCGTTAAAGAAGCATGGATTACTTTCTGGTACCCCCGAAGAAATCATGTGGAATTTTGAAAAATTCTTAGTGAACCGCAAAGGCGAAGTCGTGCAAAGATTTGCGCCCGACATCACTCCGGATGATCCGACCTTGATCAGCGCGATTGAAAAAGAGTTGGCAGCAAAATGAAAATAATTTTTGCCGTGCTATTTTTATTGGTGTCTCAGGTTACATACGCTTCAAATTTTGATGGTGTATGGAAAGGCGTGGGGCAGATGAATAGTTCGGTTGAAGGAAAGCTTGCCGTTGATCCGGTGATTTTTGAATTTTCGCAAATCAATGATGTCATCAGTTCGAAAGACTGTTGGAATTTTAAATTCGGTGGAAATGATTGGCGCTACTGCGGCCATCGCGATTTACAGCTGAAAGGAAACCAACTTTTCTACAAAGGTGCGGCCATCGGCACGTACTCTGAAAATAAAATTGTGGTCAGTTACCTTGAGGGAACAGCGCAAGTCGATGCCGAAGCAGAAATTCAAACTGACGGCAAGATGAACTATCACTATCAGTCTATCGAAGCCTCTGGAAAATTTTTAATTCAAGATGGGGTAGGTTTAGTTCGCTAAACCTAATGACAAAAAAGTCATCATCGTTTTTTAAAGATTCTGTCCAGAATTGGTCTAGGATCAGATTCGTAATTTGAATAGAGCCTTCGGGTTCTTCATCATTGTTCGATGATCTACACGCGCATTTTAAAGACAATTTTTTCGAACTACCAACAGACTTTAACAACAGAAGAGTACGACAGTTTCGTCGACTTCGTTCACGGTATGATGATTCAAATGATGCGCGATCTTTCGCAGTTTAGCCCGGGTCCTGAGCGTGCGCGTAGACTTCAACAACTGATCGAATTAGAAACCGATCAACATGCGCATATCAAATCAAGTTGCCACAAAGGGTGCAGCGCGTGCTGCCATCTAGAGGTCGAGATCACGACCGACGAAGCGGCTCTTCTTTCGGAAGCAGTCGATAGCGGTTACATCATCGATGATTTTAGATTAGCCAATTTAGCGATGCGTGAAAAAAACGATACCAAATGGAAACGTGGAGCCATCAATGACAATCGCTGCGTATTTTTAAGTAACGAAGGCGCTTGTTCCGTTTATGATTACCGCCCATCGGTTTGCCGTAAAGCCTTAGTAACAAGCCACCCCGTGGAATGCGCAACAGAACTTGGAAACGTGGCTCCGATTTACATGCCCAAAGCCGAAATCATTATCAGCGCCGCTTTAAATTTACCCGAAAATGGCTTTGGCTCTTTCGCTAAAATGCTTTTTGAACAACGCCAGGCCGTTACCCTAGCTTCCGCAGAACCGACGGTCACAGAAGCATAAGCACTTTTTACGAAGCTTTTAAGAATCGAATTTCAATTTTTTGCCCAGTGACTCCAAGGACTCTAAGTAAAACGTCTAAAGACATATCACTTGTATCTTTTTTTAAGATTCGAGTAATACGTGCCCGTGATGTTTTTGCCCTTTTCGCCAGTTCTGTGACTGTTAAATTTTGATGAGCAAAAATTTTTACAATTTCTTCGGTGACTTCATGGCGAACTTGCCACTCTAAAGTCACCGCCTTAGAAAGGTTCAATGCGTCTGCGATATCGTAACTATCTTTAGATAAAACAGGTTTTATGTTTTTGTGCGTCGATTTTTTTTTCATTTTTCCTGATCCAAAAGTTGTTGAAGTCGTTTTTTTGCTAAGTGAATCTGGTTATGGGGTGTTTTTTGTGTCTTTTTTTGAAAGGCGTGAAAAACATAAATTCCCTCTTTAGATTTTAAAAAATAAAAAACGCGAAAAATTCCACTTCGATCTTTAGTTCTAATTTCGTGAGCCCCGACAGAAATGCTGCTCATCGGTCGTGATTGCGGCATCTGCAAATCTTGGCCTTTTTGAAGCAAGTGAAGTAGGTAGCCAATCTGCATGCGCACTTCATCTGGAAACTGTCTGATTGTTTCTCTGGTTGCAGGATGCCAGATGATAAGCTTAAGTGTACCGTATTCAGTACACTTAAGCAAGTTTAATTTTTTCATAGAAAGACCTTGTTTTATTGCGTTTAATTCCGTGTCGTTGACAGAGCTGCAAATCGAATAGGAAATTAAGCATGAAACAAATAGGAATCTAAGTTAATCAAGAGTCGGTATCCGGATAGTTATCATGTCTTCATTTTTTCGAAAATCCGCCATGTTAATTTTATTAGACATAAAGCAATGCTTGCCGATTTTAGATTTTATAATTGCCGTAGCAAAGATTTTTGGCTTAATTTAATGATCCGGATTGTAGAATGTTTTTTGTTTGTAGTAGGAGCCACGATGCGCGCGGGTAAAGAATTAAATTTAAGAATTGCCACCGAAGTTTTCGGTTACGAAGTGAAGCCTCACAATGGCGAACTTTACGAATTTCGTCCGCAAGGCAATTGCCCCCTACGTAATTATTCAACCGAAATGGAATACGCGTGGGAAGTCGCAGCCTTCATGAAGGTGACGTTAATTCCGATCGTGGGTGATCATTGGTTCGCATTTATCGGATCAGCTGACAATGCCGGGTGGGAATCACCGCAGGCGGTGCTTGAATTTTTAAATGCCGGCGTTTTTTCGGTAGCCGGTGCAGCCGTTAATATTAATCCTTGCTTAGCGATTTGTACGGCGGCCATTAAAATGGTCGAGAAAAAAAAGCGTCTAGAAACAGCCCTGAGTGAATTGACTCCGCCGCCAGAAATTCAGTTGCCTGAAAACGCTGATGTTCATTAATTGTCGAATGCATTTTCTCCAGCGCATGGTCTAGATTAAGTTTTTACGGTGAACCCTGGCTTTATAAGAATTTGGGCAGCAGGTATAATTAAAGATGTGTCATTCGTAAAAAGATACCTACCCTTATTCAATGCGGCTTTGTTTATTTCACTATCTGTGCAACCGGTTCGCGCCAGCGAAGCCTTTACCAAAAGAGACGCCGTTATTGTTGATCCGCTCATTTCGAAAAAAATTGGCAGCTCTGATTCGGCTTCGTTAGATTTTGTCAGACGTTTTTTAACAGTGGCGTCGTCTAGTCTTTGTCAGGGTGAATCGAAAGCTGTTTATTGTAACTTAGAATCCGTCGGGCTGTTTGATGCTAAAGAGTCTTTAGAAAATTATAAACCAAAAAATGAAGCGGAAAAAAAAGAATTAGCCATTCTAAAAAAGCAAGTCGGACGATACTTAGCGCACACTTTAAATTCGCAGTTCAGTCTAATGAATAAACTTTGCAATCAAAATCAGTCAGCCGAAATTTTAGATCATGATTGGGTGATTGATAAAATCGATTATTTAAATTCCGTAAATACTTCTTTCTTTGACGACAAAAAATTACGATCAGAAGTGGATGACCAAAAGAAATTAACTTTAGCCTGCTTGAATAAATTAAATAAAAAGCCCCAGGATCAGGCACTGAAAGAAAAGTGTCTGCGTTCGGCGAACGATCTATCAAGTTCTTTTCCGGCAAAAAAACACCAGACGACTTTACCGTGGTGTTACGCCTATGCCGCGGCCGACTTACTTAGTTTTTACGAGCAAATCGAAGTGTCTGCAACAGACGTTGCGGTCACTGATTTTAATCAACGAGTACAAAGTGGTCGTGCAGATTCGAATCAATTATTAGATCGGGGCGGCACGATGTCTTCAGCGTTAGCGACCGTCGCTGAAAAAGGTTATTGCTTAGAAAAAGACGCGCCGTCTGAATTTAAAAATTTAAATTCTAAATTAAATTCGGCTTTAGATCTTTATTCAGAAATTGGATTTTTTCAAAAAGCCAGCCAAAAATATCCCGAGCATGCAAAAGCTTTTTGTAAACAAAGTTACGACCGCATCGGCAAAAAAATGTTTCCAAATGTTGATATGAATTCATTTGGGCAAATATTTAAATCTGATTTCGGATCGAAAATGGCTTCGCGATTATCTGCGGGTAACTGTGGTCAAAAACGTGTGGTGGCTAAAAATAAAGAGTGGTCAACAACGTGTGATACGCCGATTGAAAAAACAGTCGATACTGCATTAAACCTATTGGGCCTGAAACAACCCTTTGGCGTTGCGCTACCGGCGGACGCGCTAGAGTTTGGCTATCAGGGACAAGCCCGAGCCGATCATGCTGTCTTAGCCGTAGGGGCCCGTTGGAATGATGAATTAAAGCGTTGTGAAATAAAAGTGCGCGATTCATCAAATGACCGACTTCCTGAGTGGGTGGGCATCGTTGACGTCTTAGGCGGGGCCAAATGCTTAACGTTTAAATCAGGTGTTCTATAAATAGAATTAATCTTGTTTCTGAGGTTGAGCTTCCATACTTTCAATTTCCTGTTCTTTAAAGACTCCCATTTGTAGGTCTCCTTGAGTTCATTTTTAAGTTACTTTCCTTGGCCTAGTCCCAATTGACTTACATATTATTTACATATAAACATAAAGATGGCAATACTTATTTTTTTTAGAGGGAAACACCAAATAAATGGCGGCTTCAGAGCGGATTCAAGAACTTAAATTACTGATTGGTGGTTTTGAAAATCTGCGCTCGAAAGAGTATTGGTCGGCACCCAATTTACCGGGCGGGATTCCGCGCGGCGTGATCGTCGAACTTCTGGGCCCGTGGCGCACCGAATGGTTTCTGCAATTTTTAAAAATGCATCCTGAATTTAAAACTTTTTGGGCCGAGAAAAAACAGCAGGTTTTACCCACAGCCATCGTGCAACGCGGGGTTGATCTGAATTCAATTTTCTTTGCAACGTTGGGCGATGACGTCGTAACGCCTTTACGTAAAGTGATTCAAAGTCAGTTGTACGAAGTGATTTTAGCGCCCACGCAATTTAGTGAAATAAAAATTTTCAAAGCGCTGCAACTTTTTACCGAAAAAGCGAATTGCACTTTGTTTTTACTGGGCGACAAAAAACCGTCGGCGGCATGGCCGATTTCACTACAACTAGATATTCATAAAAAAGATGACGACCATTTTCAGATCGAAATTTTAAAACAACGCCACGGCCGGAATGACGGGTAGCATGCGCGTGGCGTGTTTGTGGCTTAAAACTAAAATGCCCGCAGGCCGCATCGCCGAAGCGTGTTTGCGCTTTAGCCCGCAGATTTGCATTCGTGAAAACGAAGCCGTCTTTATCGAAATCGGCAAATGCCACAGGCTTTATTCAGAACCTAGTTTTACCGCGCGCATGCAGGTGGTCTTACGTCGTTTGGGTATTGAAGCTACGATTAGTATCGGCGACGATATTCCGAAAGCGTTACTCAGTGCAAAGTATCGAACGGCCGACACCGAAAGATTACCGTTAGAAGCCCTGATCGACATGGCTGACCCGTTTAACAAAGATTTAATCGGGCAAAAGTACATTCATAAAATGATTGCGGCCTTTACCGATTTAGGAATCAAAAGCATCGCGCAGTTTAAACAAATTCCGATGGCGCAGTTGACGTCACGCTTCGGCGCGATCGGAATTTTATGCCGCGAACGCAGTCTAAACGCCGAAAATATTCCGTGGCCTTTGTGGAGGCCCGAAGAAGTCATCCAAGAGAAATCAGAGTTTCCCTATTTCGATTTTTACGGAGAGCTTGAGCCTTTACTGTTTGAGCTTAAAAAACATTTAGACGTGATTTTTGAAAGACTGTGGGCGCGGGGGCTTAAAGCGCAGCAGATTCAAGTCAAAGTTTTTTGCGAAACGAACTCGGTAAACCCAAATCCATTTCGTGAATTTAATTTTGATTTTCTGTATCCGCAAAGTGCGACCAAAGGCACGTTAACGGTGATTCGCGAAAGGCTGACACGCGATTTTGAACGAAACCCGGTGAAGACGCCGATTCAAGGTATTTCGACTTTAATCGTCAAAGCGGTGAAAGCGTCTTCGGGGCAAAAAAATATTTTTGATAATCAAGAAGAGCTGAACGAGCAAATGCACGCGCTTTTAAATCAGCTTTCTGAATCACACGGTAAAGAAAATATTTTTCAAGCCGAACTAACCGAAGATCGACGTCCTGAAAAATCGTGGCGCAAAGTGGATGGAAAAAACAAGCCTGTGCCAAAAATCTCGGTCCAAGGGCGCATTCCGCTACGCCCCACGTATCTGATCAAGCCCGAACCCGTGTATGTGAGTGACGGTTACATTATGATTCGTCGGCAGCGTCACCGCATCGTTAAAATCCTAGATCCGCACGAGCGCATTAGTGGCGGGTGGTTTGAACAAACAACTGATTTAGAAGATTCGTTTGACCGTAACTACCGTCATTACGAATTAGAAAACGGCACGCGCGTCACGGTTTTTGAAACAGGTGACCAGCAAACTTTTATGCACGGGTATTTCGGGTGAAAAGCCGGGTGAAAAATGTACGTTGAATTAAAATGTAAAACGAATTTTTCATTTCTGCGCGGGGCTTCGTCCGCAGGTGATTATATTGATCAGTGTGTTGAATTGACGATGCCGGCCATCGCGATCAATGACGTCAATGGTGTGTATGCCTTACCGCGCGCGTTTGAAGCGATTAAAAAACAAAATAACAAAGTAAAACTCATCTGTAGCAGTGAAGTTACGATCGAAGATCATCCGCCGATCACGCTGATCGCCCAAACTCGCAAAGCCTACGGATTGATGTGCCGAACGCTAACCCAAGTACACGCCGGTAAAGAAAAAGGTGAAGGCAAAATCAGCCTTTCTGAAATGATGTATTTATTTGAAAACTTCGCAGGTTCTAATGAATTGATTTGTTTACCAGATTTAAGTGAAAAAACGAATTTATCTTTATTAAAAGAAATGTTTCCGGATAAATTGTATTTGCCTTTATGCCGCTACTTAGATGGTCTGGATCAAGAGCGCACTGAGAAAACTTTAAAAGCCGCAAAAGATTTTAATTTACCGATCGTCGCCACGAACAACGTGCATTACCACATCCAAACGCGTAGGCCTTTGCAAGATTGCCTGACGTGTATTCGTGAAGGCGTTACGATGGAAACAGCCGGCTTTCATCTTTTTGGCAACAGCGAACGCTATTTAAAATCAGACAAAGAGATGCGAAAACTTTTCCAAGATCTGCCCGCAGCCATTTGCGCCACCGAAGAAATCGCAGAAATGTGTACTTTTGATTTATCCGAAATTAAGTATTCGTACCCGCACGAATTTATTCCGCCCGGGCACACACCAAAATCTTATTTAAAGGAATTAGTCTATAATGGCGCTAACGAAAGATACCGCGGGCCCATTTCAAAACCCGTCTTTGACCAAATTCAGCGCGAGCTTGATTTTTTTGAAAAGCGCGGCGATGAACACTATTTTCTAACCGTGCACGATATCGTACGCTTTGCGAATAGCGCGAACATCATCTGCCAGGGGCGGGGTTCGGCTGCGAATTCGATCGTGTGTTACATTCTAGGAATCACCAGTGTTGATCCAATTCAGATGAAATTATTATTTGATCGCTTCATGAATGACGGGCGTAAAGAACCACCAGACATCGATGTCGATTTCGAACACAACCGCCGCGAAGAAGTCATTCAATACATCTACAAACGATTCGGTCGCGAACGCGCCGCCATGGTGTGTGCCGTGCGCACGTACCGCAGTCGCAGCGCTTTTATTGAACTGAGTAAAGCCGTCGGTATCGATGTCGGAACAATTTCAGCGGCCGAGCTTGATCAGAATTTTGATGAACTAGCCAAAGAAAAAAAAGATCGACGTTTTTTCGTAGAAGAGCTGACAAAAGATCTTAAGAAATTTCCTCGGCATTTATCAATTCATTCAGGCGGGTTTGTTTTGTCGGATGACCCGTTAGTTGAAATCGTTCCGATCGAACCCGCACGTATGCCGGGGCGAACGATCGTGCAGTGGGATAAAGATGATCTAGAAACTTTGGGCTTAATGAAGATCGATGTGCTGTCGATCGGATTTTTAACGGCCTTACATAAAGCCACCGATGCCGTTGGTATTGATTGGCGTGATATCCCCGATGATGATCCGAAAACCTATACCATGATTCAAAAAGGTGAAACGCACGGAACTTTTCAAATCGAATCGCGTGCGCAGATGAATATGTTAGTCCAGACGTTACCTAGAAATTATTATGACCTAGTGGTTCAAGTGGCTTTGGTCAGACCCAGTCCCACCGTGGGTGGGATGGTGCAGCCGTTTATTCGTGGGCTTCATCAAGCCCGCGCCGGAAACCCGCCAAAACTTTATGGAAATAAAAAATTACAAAATATTTTAGGACGTACCTATGGGGTGCCGATTTTTCAAGAGCAGATCATGCAGATCTCGATCGATATTGCAGGCTTTACATCAGCCGAAGCCGATCAGTTGCGCCGTTCTTTGTCGCAGCAACGAACAGCCGACGCCGTCGATACCGCCGGAGAAAAATTAAGAACGGCGTTACTGTCTCAAGGCTTACCGCCCGAATTCGGAAATAATTTATTTGAATACATCAAAGGCTACGCG
Organism: Bdellovibrio sp.; assembly: GCA_014376935.1. Taxonomy (GTDB): domain Bacteria; phylum Bdellovibrionota; class Bdellovibrionia; order Bdellovibrionales; family Bdellovibrionaceae; genus Pseudobdellovibrio. The sequence goes on along the minus strand of JACMQO010000044.1, from coordinate 2,991 downwards.
CACTACGGATTTCCTGAATCGCACGCGGCCTCGTACGCATCACTGGCCTATAAGTCAGCGTACATGAAAGCCAATCATCCGGCCGCCCTGGTGTTGGGTTTAATTAATTCGCAACCCATGGGATTTTATCCACCCGATACCATTATCAACGAAGCCAAAAGAAATGGTGTGCGATTTTTACCGATTGATCCCAATATTTCAGATTGGGATTTAAAATTAGAAGGTGATCTAAACACCGTGCGCATGGGGTTTCGAAATTTGCAGCGCGTGCGTGAAGAGCAAGTCACGCAAATGATCGAACAGCGAAATATTCGAAAATTTGATTCGGTCGAAGATTTTATTTTCAGAACCGAATTCAGTCGCGACGTTTTAGAAAACTTATCAATCGCCAACGTCTTTCAAACATTTGGATTAGACCGCAGGCATTCATACTGGCAATCACTTGAATTTAGAAACCTATGCCAGAAAAAAGAAAAAGATCAGATGTCACTTTTTAACGAGACATCGCATTTTGAACAACAGCCTGGGCTATTTTCACAAATGAGTTTACTAGAAGAAATTCAAGCCGACTACCGTAAGACGGGGTATTCGTTAGAAGGTAATTTGATGAAGGCTTTGCGCATTCAGCTGCCGCATTTACCAAGTTTGACATCAATGCAAATTAGAAAAATACCGAAAGATAAAATGGTTCGCTACGCCGGCATTTTAACCGTGATGCAAAGGCCGCCTCCGGCCAAAGGCACCGTGTTTATTACTTTCGAAGACGAACACGGCAGTATCGATACAGTTTGCAAAAAAGAAGTGTATGAAAAATACGAAAGCATTTTCAGAAGCTCTAAATTTTTTATCATCGAAGGTAAAGTTCAGAAAAAAGGGCAAGGCACAACGTTACTGATCACGCACGCCGAATCTTTTTCAGAAAATAAAATGGCTAAGCCACTGAGCCCCGGGCCAAGTCCAAGGGCGCTAGGACGTATTGAATGGGATTAAGTTATCAGTCGCTGTCATCAAGCCTGTTGACAAATGGTGCAATATAATGCACTATAATCATATGCGGCTTAAGCGCACTCCCGAATATATCGATTGGTATGAAGGTCAACGACCTAAAGAATTCTTGGAGGAAATAAAAATGGGCAAGATTCAGATATCAAAAAAGCCAAAAAAATCCTTAAAAAATATATTGAAGTCTAAAAGTGCAAGCAAGCCACGTTTAAAAGTAAGTAGCCCAGCGTATGAATACTCTGCTGCGGCCGAACTAGCTAATCGCAAATTTATTTCTGCGGCCATCGCCGATGCCTTGATCGATGGCGATGCGGATGCAGTTCGTGAAATTTTACTTTCGCACCTTGAGCAAGTCCACAAAGATCGATTCTATAAAGAAGCAGGAATTTCTAGACGGGCATTATTTAGAATGATGGAACCAAATGCAAATCCAACGCTAGAAAGCCTGGCGAAAATTTGTAAGGCTTTAACTGAAGCCGCTTAAATATAGGTTCGAAATTATTACGACACAGTTTTTAAATTAAAGTAACGAGCCAGTTCCATAATTTTATCGTAGTCAGCACGATCGACAACAAATACGCTGATGTCGTCAGAAAAATTAATGTCTAAGGCGACTAAGGTTTTTCCGGTTTTATGTTTAACAAGTTCTTTTTCGATAAATTCTGCGTATTCGAACCAATTGGCTAATTCAAAATTGGGTTCTAATATTTCAATATCCATTTCGTAAAGAACTTCCATCACGCCATCACAAAGCTCGTCGCCTTTGTCGCCAACCACAACGAAGTCAACCATCACGGCTGATAAACTCCATGCAAATAAATTTTCGGCAAGCTTTGGATCAAACTTATTTAAATCAAAACCTTCGCTAAGCCATTCATCTTCAGGATTTTGTTTGATGTAAGCTTTGGGGTCAGATAACGCTAATTTTAAAACGGGCATCATCTCGGCAATTTCTTCGGGCTCGGCATCATGACAACTTAACATTTCAATTAATTCGCGACAGTTTTGTTCAACTTTTTCGTTCATGGGCTGGCCTTTTTGATTCTGGATTAAAGGAATCAGTGTAGATAGGCCCGAAGTCAGCGTCAAGTTCGATGGCATTTGACCTGTACGATCAGCCAAATAAAAAAGCCCGATCAGTTTCCTGATCGCGCCAAATTGTTTATAAATGAAGAATCAAACTTTTAGTTTTTAGGTTTGATCACTTTTTTAGAAACAACAAAAGTCACATCTTGAGCTAAAATTCCACCTGTGCGCGCATCTTTTTGATCGTTAATCGCAATGAAGTATCTAGTTTCATACTTTGAACTTTGGCCTTTGTCTTTTAAAGACACAGATACGATTTGGTTTTTCTGATTTACGTCTAAACTTAAATCAGTCACCGAAATTGTTTCGATATCACCCGGTAATGTCGGATCGACAGTTCCTGGTTCATCCGGCGCAGGTACGGGTAATGGTGTCGGTGGAGTGTAAGGTGGCTCGTCAACAGGTGGATGGTGTGGCGGCGTCGGCAAAGTCGGCTGAGGATCTGCGACCCAGCATTGTTTATGAACTGTTTCGTAGCCGCAGGTTTGTTTCGGTTGATCTGAACAACGGTATTCGTTTGAACACTCTTGACGTGATCCGGTGTCGTTACACTCTTGGTGTCCTGGAACTAATCCGCACTCTTGAGTCGATGGACCTGTCGAGCACTGTTGCTCTGTATGACAAACAGGCGCAGCATCTGAACACTCTTGAACTTGGTGGCATTCGCGGTTACCCGGAACGATGTGACACTCTTCACGACCTGATACCCAATTGCATTGGTGTTCTGGAGCCGTCGTATGGCATTCGCGCTGACCCGGAACAGTGTTACAAACTTGTTCGTAGCCGCATTGTCTTTCGTACGTTGTCTGGCAATTGTAAACTTGCTCGTCGCAAGGCTCATAACCTGCTGAAGCGAATTGTAAAAAGCCGAACTGAACACTGGCTGCCAGCAAAAGTGCTGAC
>JACMQO010000006.1 GCA_014376935.1 Bdellovibrio sp. | reverse complement strand
GATAGAACGATTCTGATTTATCAACTAATTTTAAAGTTATAAACAATTAAAAAATGCTAACCTCATACGTTGGCCTTTTCTGATTCCTAAATATTTGTTGATCTTCGTTTTGCAGAGCGGATAATACGTTAGGCTTTAGATAAAATTACCAAAACCTTATGGTAGTTCGTTACTAATTTCGTGGACAATTATACTGAATCACAACCGTGCGTCCGGCAGGAATAGCAGGGCTGAATACTAATGTGTTATTCACCATTTGCGTTGTCACTGCACCCATCGATGGCGTTATACCCACTTGAATTGCGCCGACAGCCGCACACTCAAGTTGGATCGAAGCTAAAGAATTCACGATGCGGTCTTTGAAGTAATAAAGATTCGAAGAGTAATCTGCATCACAAATACTACCGACGTAGCCACCTGTAATTTGTGAAAGCTCGTTATACTTGTACCCGTAATGACTTTTCGATCCGCCCGCATCTTGCGTTGCCATACAAGCTGAATCGCCCGGCTTAACGATGATTGAATTCACACTTACGCGTTTTGTGAAACCAAAGTTCTGACGAATTTTATTTAAATAACCGTAGGCTTGGTCATCGCCCTCAAGCAATTGAAATTCGCCCGCATAGTACTGCTGACTTGAATCTCCGCCGACTGAACGTTCATCTTCGTCAGATAAAATGATCACGGCTAATGAAGCGTCACTTCTGTAACATGTGTTGTACGGGTTGTATTCTGCATGCCACCACGCTGCTTTGATCGCGCGTTCATCATCTGTACCGGCCCAACCAGCGCCGATCGATGCCATTGTGCTTGTGAAAATTCCGTAAGGGTCAGAGGCTCCACCATTTAAAATCCATTGCGGCGAACCGATATAATTTGTCCAATTACGCGAAAGACCCCAGTACATCGTACCCGAAGTTAACTGCGCATGGGTAACGGTCGCACACATTTGCCAATCTAAACCCGATGAAGCAAGACTAGTTACAAATCCCTGAAGCTTCTGCGCTAACTTAGTATTTTCTGGCGCCATCGAATTCGAATCATCGACCACAACTAAAATATCTACTTTATTATCTGTCGCTTGAACCAGTTTTTGGAATGTCACAGTACGAACGGGGCTAGTCACGTCAGCCACCGTAACTTCTAACGGAGAAGGACTCACGTAAGCATTGTATCCCGGCGCCGTGGCCGTTAAGTAAATATAATACGTCCCAACTCCGGCTCCGATAAAGGCCGGTACTGAACTTGCGCCCGCTAATCCCGAAACGGTGACTGGTGCGCCCGCACGGAAGACCGTCCACGTGTGCGTTACAGATGATGGATTACAACCTGATGTGACAGTTGGATTTGTTCCGTTCGTTGGAACCGTTACCGCAACCGATGTTCCGTTTAATCTAGGTGCACAGTTTAAAGTAACCCCACCGCCCGCATTATTATCAACGGTTAACATCAATGGCGTTGTTGTATTCCAAGTCGAATAATTCGGAGAGCTAGCCGTTAAATAAACTAAATACGTACCCACGCCTAAGGAAAGAATATCTGGATTTGAATTCGCTCCGGCCAAAGCAGCCACGCTGATCGGATTTCCGTTTTTAGTCACAGTCCAAGTATACTGCACCGAAGTTGGTAAACAGTTCGCACTAATTAATGGATTTGGTGAAGACGATGTTAACGTTAAAGAAGTCATTGAACCATTGATACGTGGATTACACGCAATCGCGCCACCCGTCGGAACTGTTGGATTGACGACCGTGACTGTTAACGGAGTCGAACTTTGCCAATGCTGTGATGACGTTGCCGTGGCGTATAAATAGATACGATAAGTTCCTGCGCCATATGATTTTAAATCAGGAGTCGAAGAAGCGCCGCTTAATCCCGCGACGGTTAAAGCTGTTCCATCTTTAGTTACGGTCCACATATACATTCCTGCCGCCGGATTACAATTTGCAGAAACGACCACGTTGCTGTCAGCCGCATTCACCACAACACTTGTGAATGTTGAATTTAATTTCGGATCACACGTTAACGTATTGCCAACGCCAGAACCCGGAACGATAAATTCTAGCGGAGTCGATGCGACGAAAGGCGAGTAAGCGCTGCCAGTCTGAGACGCCGTTAAATAAACGTAATAAGTTCCTGGACTTAAGACGGTAAAATTCACCGATTGCGGATCTTTTCCAGTCAAACCAGGGATAGTCGTTGATACAACTGACGAGTCTGCTTTCTTAACCGTCCATGCATAATCAACGTTTGCGGGCGCACAGCTTGAAGAAATATTTGGCAAGGCTACACCAGTTGCATAAGTAAATGTTGTCACGTTTGAATTAATTTTTGGAGAACAAATAATAGCCTGTCCACCCGTGCCACAGTCAGTCCCCGTGCAGGAAGGATTAACCGTAAAAGTATCTGCTTTCGAGAATTTAACCGGCGCACATGATGAAAAAAATAAACTTGGCAGTAAGCATAAAACTGCAAGCGCGTTCAGACCCAAAATCTTTTTCGTCATGTTTTCTCTCCTGATACTATTAGAAACTTTTATCAGGATAAGGCATTTTCTCAATATGAGTAAAGAAGGCTTTAGTCTGGTTATTCAAAATGAGACGTCTACGCTATTGTGGTGGCCCATATTAAGACAATACAATAGAAATATCAGGAGAAATTACGCGTGAACTTTTGGTTATTAACTTTAATCTTTATCAACCTACTTTTGATTACGTTCATTATATTCAACTGGGTCTTAAGAACTAAGATCACGCAAGAGGACCAACGCTTAACGAAAGGTCTTCAACTTTTGCAGAATAAAATTTCAATTCTACAAGACCTTTCTGACAAATCCGACGAACAGGTTCGTCGCTGGGTTCACCTTATTGAGCAAAAATCATCTGACGTGCAAGCGCAGTTGAATTTTTCAGATGAAAAGATTATTCAAATGGAATCGGTTCTATCTAAAGCGTTAGACGTTTCTAAGATTTTTTATGATCAAGTTCCGCACGCAGAAATTATGGAACGTCAAAAAACCAGTAAGTACGTTCAAGCGGCCCAGTTAGCAAACCAAGGATTTACCGCTGATCAAATTAGCCAAAAAATCGATATGAACGCGGCCGAAATCGAAATGATCATTCGTTTAAATAAAGAACAACTTCAATTTTCAGAAGAAAATTTACCGGCGTGGATTGAAACAATGACGACGCAGGCGAATTCGATCACGATGACGGGTCAGTCTGATATGTCAAATCACCGGCAAGAGATTGCTGATTTCAGTCAGCAGTTGAAAAAAATGAATCAGATGGTTTCAGCAACCGCTTTTGATTCACAGATGCCCGATCTTTCGGGAATGCAAAATATCACTCAAAAATTCAATGATTCAGTCGCTAGAACAACGGCCGCGATTCCGCAAACTTTTGTCAACGATTCGCAGGTTTCAAGAACGACAACGTCACAGATGGTGAATTCGATGGAAGCGGGCTCTGGCGAAAAACAGGTTCGACCTTTTGAATTTCGCCGTATCACCGCTTATAAAAATTAACCCTTAAAAAAATCTTCTAATTCCATCTTAAAAAAATCAGACAGCGAAATACCCTGCGGCCCGACAACAAGGCCGCGATGAATTGTATGTTTACGGCGAATCTCGGCCAACCCAGGTAAGCTTTCTTTCTTTTTGCCACTTTTGACTTCTATAGCGACAACTTTTTTGCCGCGGCTTAAAATAAAATCCACTTCGTAAGAGCCGTCTTTCCAGTATTCAATTTTATAGTCTGTTCCTATGGCCTTATTCAAAAGATGGGTGCCGACGGCGCTTTCTACCCATCGCCCCCACACAGAAGGCGACTCAGTGGCCGAGGCAAAACTTTCATCCGACAAGGCCGATATCAAAGCCGTATTGTAAACTTGTAACTTCGGCGAACTGGACCGAGTTAGCACTTTCGAACCTGTAAATTTCTGAAGACCTTTCACAAACCCTACTGCTGAAAGTAAATCTAAATAATGAGCCAACGTCGTGGTATTGCCAGCGTCTTGCAGCTGCCCCACCATTTTTTGATACGAAAGAATTTGTCCCGAATACTGGCACGAAAGAAAAAAAAGTTGTCGCAATAACGCCGGTTTATCAATTCGTGTTAAAAGCATGATGTCTCTAGAAATAGTGGTCTCTATCAACGAATTTTTAATGTAGGATTTCCACCGAGTTTCATCTTTAATTAAAGGCAATGACCCCGGGTAACCACCAAAATAAATATATTCTTCAATATTCATCTTAAAAGCTTTTTTTGTTTCATCAAATAGCCAGTGCGAAATTTCGGTGACTTCAAACCGACCGGCCAAACTTTCAGTTAGTCCTTTCTGAATCAGTAAAGGAGCCGAACCTAAAATAATAACTTTTAAAGGTATTTTTTTTCTTGAGTCCTCATCCCAGCGGGCTTTTACAATTTTTTCCCACTGATGGTATTTATGGATTTCGTCAATCACCAAAAGACCATCTTTTTTTTGTTCGCCGACCTTCAAGCTGAGCTCACGCCAAAGCTCATCTAAATTTTGCGACTGGCTTAACCCCGGATCATCGGCTGATATAAAAAGCTTAGGGCCACTAAAAGTTTCAAAAATTTCTTTCACGATAGTGGTTTTACCGACCTGCCTAGGCCCCAACAACACCTGAATAAAATGGCGTGGCTCAAGAATTCTTTGGACTATATTTTTCTCTATGGGGCGATGGTATAACATTTATCCTCTTAAAAAGAGTTTAATGCATTTGAAATAAGATTTCATCAAAATTACTCAATACATTGAGTAATTTTACTCAATGTATTGAGTAAAATTATAAGTATCTAATAATACTGATCTTTTCCTATATTAACTGACCAACTAAAGACTTCATCCGCCCGATCGCCTCGACCATGCGCTCGGTTTGAATCGCGAAACTTAGGCGTAAATAACCTAAGTTACCGAACTCTTCACCCGGTACAGTGGCGACAAAAAATTTCTCTAGTAAAATTTTTCCGAAGTCTTGCGATGAATTTACCTTCTGGCCATCATACGACTTACCAATAACTTTCGTAACATCGACCCAAAGGTAAAAAGCGCCTTGCGGTTCAAAGACTTTAAATTCAGGAATCGTTTTAAATTCTTTTAAAGCCATCTGTAAGCGTTCTTTCAGCAACGCAGATGTTTGGTGGATATTTGGTTCTGCGTTTAATAGCGCTGGCACGACGGCCGCTTGTGAAATACTGCAAGGCGCACCCGTCGATTGCGAAGCGTAGTCACCTAAGGCTTTAATAATTTTCTCTGAACCCATCGCCCAGCCAATACGCCATCCGGTCATTGAATAGGCCTTTGAGGCTCCATTGATGATGATCGTGCGTTCACGAAGTTCTGGTGTTGCATCCAAAATATGAGGCGCGCGGTTCGAACCATCAAACATTAAACGGTGATACATATCATCGGTGATCACATGAACGCGTGGGTATTTTTTTAAAACATCCCCAATGGCTTTCAATTCTTCTTTTGAATAAACAAACCCTGTCGGATTCGACGGCGAACAAAATAAGAAAACTTTTGTTTTATCGTTAATATTTTCTTCTAACGCTTTTGCGGTAATCTTAAAATTATCTTTTTCAGTACACGTTACAATTCGCGGTACGGCATCCGCTAATTCGACCATGGCCGGATAACTAACCCAGTACGGCGAATGGATGATCACTTCGTCTTGCGGGTCACATAAGACCTGTAGCGCCGCAAAGATTGCGTATTTCGCACCTGACGTTACGGTGACTTCAGATATTTTATACTCTTGATTTAAATCTATCTTAGTTCTTTGAATAATCGCCTGACGTAATTCTAACGTGCCTTGTGCAGCGGTGTATTTAGTAAAGCCTGTACGAATCGCTTCAATACCCGCTTCTGAGGCCATCGGATAGGTTGCCCAGTCGGGCTCTCCTACGGTCAACGAAATGACGTCGTTTCCTAATGCTTGTAACTCTTTCGCTTTAGCCACTAAAAATAATGTCGGAGACGTTTTTAATTTCTGAGCTCTTTTAGAAAGCATGTTAACCCCTTAGTTTGCGTGTAATTTCGGGAATAATAAAATCCGGAACTAATCCTTTTAAGTCTCCGCCATTGCGCGCGACTTCTTTAACACCTTTCGAAGAAATAAAATAATATTCTGGACGCGAGAAAATCATAAACGTTTCAATATCCGGTGCTAAACGATGATTCATACTGGCTAATGTACCTTCGTATTCAAAATCAGCTACCGCGCGCATACCACGAATGATGACGTGTGCATTTTTCTTTTTCATGTAATCAACGGTTAAACCTGAAAAACCATCCACTTCGACATTGCCGAAATGACCTAAAGCTTTTTTTAAAAACTGAACCCGTTCTTCAACGCTGAATAAATAATTTTTTTGAGATGACTCAGCCACCAAGACAATAACGTGACTGAAAACTTTTGAAACGCGCTCGATAATATCCAAGTGACCAATCGTGATCGGATCAAAACTTCCTGGATAAACTGCTATTTTTGACATAGTAGAGTCACACATCCTGCGAACTGTATGTTCAACTAATTTTGCCCTTTTTTTCGGAAGAAAGAAAGATATTTGTCGCCATAATCCTTGAAGTCATAGCGAATCAAGTGTGTGTATTCTTCATCCATACGCTCTTGTTTTATCGACTCGATCGCGATCAATGTGTTGTCATCAAAACAGGCACTGGCGTCTAAAGCCGTCATTACCGCATGAGCCATCTTTTCAGTAAATGGGGGGTCGATCATAATTAAGTTAAACGGATCGCCATGATATTTTTTTAAAAAAGCGATCACGTCTCTTTGCACCACCATCAATTCAGTTCTCGGAATTTTTAATAATTCGATATTCTTCTTTAGAATCTGAATCGACTTTAAATTCAGGTCGACAAATTCGACATGCTTTGCTCCGCGCGATAAAGCTTCTAGACCTAAGCTTCCGGTACCCGAAAATAAATCTAGTACTTTGGCTCCGTCAACTTCGTGCATCCATTTATTAAACAAAGTTTCTTTCACGCGATCCATCGTGGGTCTAATATGATCTGCCGTAAAAGAAGTTAATATGCGCCCTTTGTATTTTCCAGAAACAATTCTCATTTGACACTCTCGTAGTACTTTTTTGATCCCGCCATCATCGTATCGACAACTTCGAATAAATTCTCAAACGGTTTTTTTAACAAGAACTGTATTCTTGAGTCTGACTTCAAATAGTCAGAGCTAAGTTCTGGTCCGGTAAAGGCTGATATAATAAAAATTGGCAGCTTGGTGGTCGATTCTTGAATAACGTCGTAACCACTTTTGATCGGCATGATTAAATCTAAAATCATCACGTCGACTTTTTCGTTAGCTAAAATATCTAAGGCCACCTGCCCATTTTCAGCCTCCAGACAGGTATTTCCTTTAGCAGATAAAGCCCTAGCTAAAGATTTTCGAATCAACACTTCATCATCTACAATTAAATAAATCATATTTTCTTAAACACCAAATCCACTTCAAAACCATTTTTGTAGTCGTAATTAATTAATAGGTCTGCATTCATTCGCGTCATTAATTTCTTAGATAAGTACAGTCCAAGTCCCGTGCCTTCGCCCACTTTTTTTGTCGTCGTAAACGGAGAGAATATATTTTTTTGAATGGCCGTACTTAAACCTGATCCCGAATCTTGAATGCAAAACGTCACCGTGTCGGCCTGATCAACCTGAAAAATTTTAATGCTTCCCGGTTTATCCATGGCCTGGCACGCATTTTTTAAAATATTAAATAGCACTTGCTGTAACGCCGTCGGATCTGCAGCGATCATATCTTTTTTTAAATCAATAAACATGCGATGTGGACGTAATGCCGTTTTCAATAAAGTTAAAGTACTTTCTAAAACCTCGTTGAAAGAAACCGGAGCCAAAACGCCTTCTTCTTGCTGACTGAATTGAAGTAAATTCTTAATGATTTTTTCGCAACGTTCAGTCGCTTTTAAAATCTCGTTAAAGTCAGACTTTAATGACGGCGTTAACAATCCGTCTCCATCCGAGCTTAATAGCAACTGAGTGTAAAGCTTTAGACCCGTTAAAGGATTATTGAGCTCGTGGGATAAATGGTTTCCGAGTCTTCCTAGCGTTGCCATTTTTTCAGATTGAATCATTTTTGATTTTAATAAATCTAAATTCGTCATGTCTTCGTAGAATAAAAAATAGAACTTTTTATCTTCATGCCAAAACTCAGAACTACTGGCGCGCACTTTTGTGTTCTGAGTTAAGTAAAAATCGCTTTGCCCGTTTAATTTAATCGGGCAAAGCTCGCAAGGTGAAGACGACTGCGCTAAAACTTCGTGGCAACGAAGACCCGTTTCAAGCTTTGTCTTATCTAAATAATTAGCTTGATGAATCATATAATTTTCATCGATGACGTGCGTATAGCCCGAAAAAGACTGAAATGTTTGATCCCATCGCTCGATCAAGGCCTGGTATTCTTTTTCAATCTGCCAGCGATCAAAATAAAGACTTAATGTGAACATTCGCTCTTTGAAATAAAGTTCGACCGCCTGAGCCGCAAATTGCTGATCAATCGTTTCAACGAAAAAATAGCCGGCTCTAGAAAACTCGGTCAATTTCCAGCTTAAAATTTTTCCAACCGGGCGCCCCAATGCGGTGGCCAGCAATCCTGAATTAAAGTGCCTTGAAATATCTAATTTCAAAACATCGTTCTTTTCGATGATCCCATTGTACGTAATGATCGCGACCGACTTATTTAAATTTTCAAAACAAAATCCAATCTGGTAGGCATAGCCCATTTTTTTCAATTCTTTCCAGATTAATTTTAAAATTTGAGAAACGAAATCGTCATTTAAAGATTCAGAACTGATAAAATCTAAGAAGTACAAAAGGCTTTTTTCATTTAGATTCTTTTGCATCTCTTCATCTGTTGATTTTTGAAGCGATACGTACTGAGCTTCACTTTCTGAGATCAACTTTTCATTTAACACTTCTAATTCTTTACGCTTTTTTTGAATTTCTTTAGACAAAGCTTGGGTGTTTTTTTGTTCTGTCATTTGCGACAGAATCATTTGTAAATAAGATGTTAACTCGGTTTTAGCTTGTTGCGCGATAATATGCGACGGTTGAACTGAACTTAGATCGCCCGCCGACACAATTTTATTATTGCCAATTAGGATTCTAGATAAAACTTGATTTTTACAATCAAGTTTTCCTAAAAACTGAACATCGCCAATGGCAATTTCTGGTATTTCATCAGACCGAAGCGTCGATTCGTCAAAAAAAGTGAATCCTGAGGATTCCAATAAATTAGTAAATTTGTTTTGAACTAAAATCTTCACATACTATCAATATCACATAGTTTGTAATTCAAACATCGACTTTTTGATATTTTTAAACATTTCGCTATGAGGCTGATCTAAGATTAATTTTTCCATCTCGAATTCAGCCAAGCCCCATTGCTTCGTTTGACACAACATCTGCAAGTGACATAGACTAATGTCTTCGTCAAAACAGTGCTCTTTTAGATAGTACCTAACCGAATCAAAAACGGCTTCCATCTTATCTTGCTTACGTCCCATCGAATTTGTTAACTGTTTTAAGGCCGACGAATTGTAAGGATTCACATCAATTGCTTTTTCAATATTTGCGACATGTAGATCATCATCACCCATATCTTTATGCATCATACCCAAGCTAACCCAAGCTTGGTCATTTTCTGGATTAAGTTCGACCGCGTGGCGAAAGCATTCTAGGGCCTTGTCTTTTTGATCTAAGTTAAGAAGCACAACTCCCTGAGCCCAGTACATAAAATCGGTGGCCTTAAATTTTGACAATCTTAAAATCGTTTCTTGTGCACCTTCAAAATCATTTTCTTCTAGGTAAATTTTAATAAGAAGCTCGCCGACTTGCATTTCTTGAGTGACGCTTAATTTTTGCGACTGCAAATTAAGACCCACATCTAAAGCTTCGTTGCGGAAGTTCAATTTATAATAAGAGCGCATTAAATTTAAATGGTCTTCGGCATGTCCGCGTTGACGTACGATTTCTGAATGAGTTTTCAATAGATTTGTAAAATCTTGAAGCCCTTTTTGAGTTTCAGATAAATAAGTCAGAAAAGTAATGTCTTTACTGTACTGAATAGATAACCCAGAAAGCTGTCTTAGGGCTGCATAATACTTTTTGTTTTTTAAGGCTTGATTAACTTGACCAAAGACTGAATCCACAGAAGCAGCGCTAGCTGCGATTCCTAAAGCGATATCCGACATTATTTCCCCCGAAAAACGAAATCGTCCGCGCCGCGCAGGCCTGATTTCCTTGTTGTGGTTGGCTTAAGTTAAGCCAACCGTTCGAAGGTTTTAAATAGCAAGCGTAATGCCACTCCCAAAATCATTAGGTTTAATTTAATGTTAAGAATCCCCAATGTATTTGGACAGACCAGTCATTGATTTGACTGGCCATAAAAAATTACAGACCTGCTGCCGGAGACTTATATCCTGCTAAAGCTGTTTTTGATTTTTGAATATCCTGAAGTTCGCGAATAATCTGTGATTTGGCTTCGTCAATTAAACCTAATACAGTTAAGTCCTGCTCAAGAATGCGCTTCACGTACGATTCTTTGACGCGTAGACATTCGCGAATCTGAGTTTTTTGAGTTGAATCAAACAAACCTGATACATCTTTATGAGTGCTGTGCGATTTGTGAATTTCATTATCAACATATTTTAAAATCTTAAGTAGATCCTCACGTTGATTATAAAATCTTTCAATTCCGTCAAATGAACCCGTTTGTAATTCTTGAATTTGACCTTCGTTTAAAGAATAGAATTTTTCTAGAAAATGATTTTTTTCGTTAAGTAACTGTATTAAGCGCATGGTTAGGCTCCCTTTTGGTCGTTGTCTTTTTTAATTTTTTCAATCGCTTGTTTCCAGCCGTCGTAAAGATTTTCTAAAACCTTTAGGTTCGCCTGTAATGGAGCCATCTCGCCTTTAATGTTGGCTTGAGTGTACTGATCCATCATAAATAAATACAGTTGTTCTAACTGCTTCGATAACTCGCCTCCAACTTTGTGGTCCAGCGTTGCGTGAAGTTCTAAAATGATGTCGTACGCTCTAAGAATATTCTGACCGCGATCTGCAATCTTTTTTTCTTCCAGCGCTTTCATTGCTAGCTTTGTAAACTTAATAGCCCCTTCATAAAGCATAAGTAGAATTTGTTCTCTACTTGCACTCATAATCGAAACCTGTTTGTACTTCTGGTACGGATTTGCTGCCATTTATACTCTCCTCCTGTTATTGTTAGCCGCCGCCAAATTGTTGTCCTTGCGATTTCATTTTTGACATTGTCTCTTCCATTCTTGAAAATTGTGCGCGAATTTGCTCTTCACGCTTTGATAAAGACCGTTCCTTTTGTTCGATTTTTTTATCGATAGCCGCCGCGCGATCCTGATACGATTTTTTCCGCGTCGTAACTGGCCCCGTCGACATATCGACAATTGTTGCTATATTTTTCTTTAATGACGGGATAAAACCTTTCGAGATAAAATCACCGCGTAAGAATTTTGCTACCTCGTCTGGTTCGGCATTGACGGTTTTATTAAACTTCTCTTCATTCAAAGTTAAAGTTCCGTTACGATTAAATTCGATCCCCAATTCGATCACATGCTTAAACTTACTATCAGTGTCTTGCGCATCTTGAATCGTCGTGCGCAGTCTGCTTTCTGTCATACGTAACATGCTATCGCCACCCAGTGGCCCCAACTTTGGATTACCCTTGGCATCGTTTGTTAATTTATGCTGATTCTGGATAAAGCTTAAAGCTGCATTATAAGAATCAACGAATGATTTAACCTTTCCAGAAATGACTTCACGGTTTTCAGTGACTTGTAAACGCACGGGCTTTCCGACTGCGGCTTGCTTTAAATCTAAAGTTAAACCCGGAATAACGTCGCTGATGGTGTTACTTTCACTTTCGTATTCGTGCCCATCTAATTTGTATTTGGCATTATTTGCTTTTGTTTCGGCTTCAAACTGTAAGTCCATTTTACCGTCTAATAAATAAACCGTTGGAAACTTAACCTCATTACCATCGCCCGTTTTAGTGCCTGTTATTTGCAATTTAAAATTATCTTCTTTATCCTTACGATCATTGATAACGATGGCCTTAACGCCAACATTTGAATTGTTAATCGTCTCTGCAATTTTATCTAAAGTTGAATTATCTTCGTTGATATACACTTCGCGCGGCCCCTCGGCCGTATCAAATTTCAAATAGCCTACGCCCATCGTTGTTTTGTCTTTATCTGGAGCACCATTCGTTACGACCGACGGTCTTCCAGCTAACTGCAGAACTTCAACATTCCATTCGCCGGCTTCGGCTTTATCTGCATCTAAGGTCCCGTTAATCACATCCGGAAAACTAGAGTTTAGCTTTCTATCCGTGAATCCACGCGGACCAATGATAGTTCCTAAGTTCTTTGTGATGTCATTTATCTTAGTTTCTAAATCGGTAACTAATTTTACTTTATCTTCGATCTTGGTTTTTTGTTCTTGCATAGTTTTGATAGGAATACGCTCAGCTTCGATCACTTGATCGACTAAGTTTGATGGTAATCCACTAGCTAAACCCGAGATCCGAATTGGCACTACTTCTATTCCTTCCATGAAAATGAAGATCGCTATAGAGATAGTATTTCAGACATTTGTATATTTCTGTGAGTCAATTGATTGGCTTAGACCTGTAGCCAGTAGGCAAAAGATGTCTTTTAGATTTTTGTCTTGGTTCTTTTTAATGATTAGATTTTTTTATTGAAGGTATTAAGTCTTAAGCTACTTTTTTTAGAAGCTGACCTTTATTTGGAATATCACCACTAGAATCAAACACTTCCCATAAATCGTATTCGGCGATTTTGCGAATTGTTTTTCCTTCCTGGTCCTGGACCAATGCGTATTTCACGTCATTTTCGGTCACAGCTGAAACGATCCAGTTCATATCTTTGACGAACGATTTGTCTTTTAATATTTCTATCGCCTTTGCAAATTGCTCCGGAGACATTTTTTCTTTTTTCTTCTGCCGACTGTATCCAGTCTGCCCATTTGCATCACGATCTTGGTTGGCATTTTCTGACTTAATAGGACGATTCACCGAACCCACCTTGGTGGCGGCTGGCGTGCCTAAGACAGTATTACCTAAAAGATTCTTGATATTCATGTTTACTATATCGGTCTGAAACACAAATCTCTTGAACTAAATAAATTCTAATCGAAACCCCTAGACCTATTATGAAACCTAGGGTCTGGTTTCCCAGACCTTAGTAAATAATATTTCTTTGGATAGGGCGGAGGTCCTCGCCCCACCCAAAAATCAATTTGTTAGTTAATCAATTAACCGATTAACTTCAACGCCATTGCTGGCTGTTGATTGGCTTGTGATAATGTAGCCGTTGTACCTTGTAATAAAATATTGTTACGAGCTAAATCTGAAGTTGCTGCCGCGATATCTGTGTCACGCATACGTGAATTTGCAGAACTCATATTTTCAGACATATTTGCGATGACGTCGACCGTCGATGTTAGACGATTTTGCAATGCACCCAATTGCGCTCTTGATCCGTTCACTTGTGATTGGGCTAAATCTAGTTTTGCTAACCCATCGCGAGCGCCCGCTTTAGTTGAATAATCGATATCAGCAAGACCTAAGTTATCAACGGTTACGTTTGAAACTGAAGAATCATAAGTGATCCAGTCTTTTTTAGCATCAGCACCTGAACCGACATGAATGTCATATTTTCCGCCAGTACCGTCTAATAATTGTCTTGAACCGAAAGATGTTGAAATAGCCACGCGTTGAATCTCTGCTTTTGTTGCATCAACTTCTTTTTGAATAAATCCGCGTTCTTTTTCGCCGATTGTATCTGAACCCGCTTGGATTCCTAACTCTCTTAATCGAGTGACCATGTTTGATACTTCACCCATACTTTGTTCAGCCGTTGATATCATCGAGATACCATCGTTCGCATTTCGTGAAGCTTGTCCGTAAGAACGGATTTGTGATTTAAAACTTTCTGAAATTGCTAAACCAGCCGCGTCGTCACCCGCCTTAGTGATACGTGAACCTGTCGCTAACTGTGTCATGCTCTTTTGCATTTCACGTGAGTTAGTTGTCATGTTACGTTGCGCGTTGATCGATGCCATGTTTGTTGCGATTCTCATTCCCATTTGGACCCCTCTAAATGGTGGAGTACTTTTTATTAAGTACTCGTTATCAACAAGTTGCGAAAAGTCTCGGTCGAGTCTAATCGTTTGTTGTGATATACCTTTCGGCTTGGTCTTGTGGCGCTTTAGCCTAGTCGTGTGAAACTAGACCAAAATCAAACGATTTCTGGACTAAGGGATTGAAATTTGGACCTAAATCATGCGTTTTTCAGTACTTTAGGGGTGGATATCCCTATGTCTGATCTGTCTAGGCATAGACCTAATGATGACAGACGCAAGTCTTCCTCGACAAATTAACTATCTAGTCAGGGTTTTGTCTTTGTACATCGAGAAAAGAAAAAATAACTTTTTAAAAATACTGTTTTTCATAGAGGAAATAGCTCAATATTTTTGTACAAAAAAAAAAAACGAAAACTCCGTCGCCAAAGTTTTCGTAAATAACTTTTTTGGACAAAGGCGGAGGTCCTCGCCCCGCCCAAAAAACTCTTTTATTATATTAAGATTAACCGATCAATTTTAACGCCATTGCTGGTTGTTGGTTGGCTTGTGCTAACGTTGCTGTCGTACCTTGTAACAAGATGTTATTACGAGCTAAGTCAGAAGATGATTGAGCTACGTCAGTGTCACGCATACGTGAGTTGGCAGAGCTAATATTCTCAGACATTGACGCGATAACGTCGACTGTTGAAGTTAAACGATTTTGTAAAGCACCCATTTGCGCTCGTGAACCATTCACTTGAGTTTGCGCCGAATCAATCGCCGCTAAACCTGCACGCGCTCCTTCTTTAGTCGTATAATCTAGATCAGAAAGACCTAAAGCATCCGTTGTTACGTTTGTTACACCCGAATCGTAAGTGATCCAGTCTTTTTTCTCATCAGCACCAGAACCAATATGTACGTCATATTTTCCGCCAGTACCGTCCAATAATTGTCTTGAACCGAAAGATGTTGAAACAGCAACCCGTTGAATCTCTGATTTCGTTGCATCAACTTCTTTTTGGATAAATCCGCGCTCTTTGTCGCCGATTGTATCTGAACCCGCTTGGATTCCTAACTCACGTAACCGAGTTACCATGTTAGAAACCTCACCCATACTTTGTTCAGCCGTTGATATCATTGAGATACCATCGTTCGCATTTCGCGAAGCCTGACCGTATGAACGGATTTGTGATTTAAAGCTTTCTGAGATGGCCAGGCCGGCAGCATCATCACCCGCTTTAGTGATACGTGAACCTGTTGCTAACTGTGACATGCTCTTTTGCATTTCACGCGTGTTAGTTGTCATGTTACGTTGCGCATTAATAGACGCCATATTCGTACCGATTCTCATTCCCATTTAGGACCTCCAAAGACGACTACTTCTGTGAGTAGCCGGTTATACACGTTGTTGACTGCAACTATTCAAAGGTCTGGTCTGCGAGCGAAAATAAAAAGATAGTCACATCAATTCGTCTTCTCAACCAACTCTCATCAGAGTCTTCGTCGTTTCTTGTGATATACCTTTCGGCTTGGTCTGGCGGCTCTTTAGCCTAGTCCTGCAAAACTAGACCTTTGTCCCACGGGAACTAGACCAACGTATTGAAAAACAGACCTAAATCGCGTGTTTTCCAAGACCATGGTCCAGGTAATCAAACGTCTGATCCGGCTCGTCACAGACTTTTGTGACCATAGACTTTAATCAGATCCAAAGATTTTTTAACTGCGCAAGAGGAGAGAATTAATTTTCTCGAGGGAGAATTTGAATTTCTAGAATAAGTTTAAAATTTCACGACTAAGGATTGTGTTTTAGTGAGCGAAATTATATTTCTCATCGCAGAGTATTCAATTTTCACCCGCATAACTTTTTTAACTCCATAATTTTTCGAATTCTTTACGAAGTAATCCCCTTAGGCGGCTTGATCGATAAACGAACTTCGGCGCTTAGTCCGCACCAACAAACGACAATGATCGTTCTGAATCGAAATTTGCTCTAGCTGCACATAGAAATGTTTAGCGTAGGTCTTTATAATTTTCTGAATTAGCTTATACGATTTCGAAGACCGCAAAGTTTTAGATCGTAATTTACTTTTATCAACTTTGAAAACTACATGCAGAGGTTCCTTCGTTGAAAGGGGCCTTTGTTTGCGCCCGATTCTTTTCTTTCGAAGGGTTCCACCATGATTGAACTGGTAGAAACTTGAATTCTTTTCGAATGAAAGTTGCTTTACATTTTTTAATCTTTTGGATTTTTTAGAACTCATGTGACCGGTACCCCCAGGTGAGAGTTAAGATGCAAAGTGGGCTCGAGGTCTGCGATAGATTTGGCTGTTTACCACAAAGGTTAGAGCCGATAGACGGATGTGCCGAACCAGCAAATTTAGATTAGTTCGTATAATTTTTAAGAAGCGACTCAGAAACCGAGCCTACCTCATCCTAAGATAGATGGTAAAAAAGAAACAAAAAAGGTGACCGTAAAAGGCAAAAAAAAAGGCTGGTTATTACACCGGCCTTTTGCATTTAAAATTATAATTTCGAACTTAGAAAAATTAGTTTTTCTTAGCGTCGATTTTTTTCAAGATGAATGGGTAAGCGTCAGAACCTAATGCATCGATAACAACTTGAACAACAACGCCATTTGGCGAACGAACAGAATCAGCCGTTACATTTTTGATATCGATAACAACTTGAACCTGAGATAAGAAATCAAGTGGGCATTTCATATCAGCAGTTAATACGTCACCCGCAACAGCGTAAGTGCCTTTGCATCCTGGTTCAGGCATAGAAAAATCTGGTGTGTTCACTTTGAAGGTAACTGAACTGTCGGCGCCGATTTCTAAAGAAGAAACGATTGTTTGAGTATCAACGTCAATGGCAGAGTATAAACCTTGCTCGATTGCGTGGTCAGCCGCGAAAGATAAAGACGAAAATAACGAAATAGATAAAACTAATAATTTCATTGAGTGCTCCTCTGTTAAATAAATGATTAAGCATTTTTTAACAAAAGGAACTTCGAAAGGCTAGGCCTTTTACTCTAAACGAAATTATCTATTATCCTTAACAAATCCCGTGAATTCTTGACATGAGTTGCCCTAAAAGTGCTCTGGCAGAGGATAAGCTGCCAGAGCTAGGAACAAAAGAAGCCATCGTTATTAGGGGACGGCCTCAACTACTTATAAATATTGAATTATTTTTTGACTGTAACGGTTAACCAATCAGCTTCATCGCAACCATCGGCTGCTGATTCGCTTGAGCTAACACCGATAAGGCGGCTGATTGTAACATCGAAGCTGAAGCCATATCGGCCGTTTCTTTTGCGACGTCCGAGTCAGAAATACGTGATTTGGCGGCTGATAAATTTTCGACCCGCGAATCTAATCCATTCACCGTCGAATCTAATCGTGCCTGCAAGGCGCCGAAGCCCGCACGCATTTTCGAAACTTTGTCGATGGCATTATTGGCGTTCGTGATCAGTTGACGCGCACCACTCTTCGATGAGATATCCGTACCATCAATTCCCAGTGCCGAAGCCGAAGCTCCGTCTGAATCGGATTTGAAAGTAATAATATGCTCAGCCCCGGCCTGTGCACCGACTTGGAACTCTAAGGTGCTTTGCGATCCATCAATTAAATTTTTATCACCGAATTTTGTGGTCTTAGAAATACGATCTAACTCGTCGACTAAAGTCCCAGCCTCTTGTTGCATGTACGCGCGCTCTTTTTCACCCACGCTATCCGACGCCGATTGCACACCTAGCTCTTTAAGGCGCGTTAAAATATTGGTCTGTTCTGAAAGTCCACCCTCACCAACCTGAATGGCCGAGATGGCGTTGAAGGCATTTGATCTGGCTTGACCTAAGCCTCGGATATCCGATTTCATAATTTCTGAAATCGCTAAGCCGGCCGCATCGTCTGAAGACCGAACGATTCGGCTACCTGATGATAATGCTTGTGCCGCATGTTCTTGTTTCTTGGTTTGCATTCCCATTGCTCTTTGTGCCGCAATCGATGCCATATTTGTTGCTATCCTTAATCCCATTGTACGTCCCCTTGGTTATCCCATTTGTTTATAAAAAAAGTTTTTAACAAACTTTTTAGTTCTTAAATTTATAAAAAAAAGGTTGAGACAGACTCGCAAAGTACAGAGGTGACTCTCTGACTTTGCGAGCTTTGTCCCTACAAGGAGGAAGTAAAAGAATGATCACAGTGACTGCCGGATCAAGGCTCTTATTCCTTTGAAGGTATGTGCTCAACGTGTATGGGAAATTTATCGGACCAAGGTCTAGTTAACTTTAGCCTTTGGTCTAGTTTTTATTTAACGCATTACGTTAAGTACATGTATTGATTAGAAAATGAATGGAAACTATTTTTAGACCAAGGTCTAGTTTTGTCAATTTTTTTATTGAAAAGATAGAAGTTAAACAAAAAAAGGCGATTTAGAAAAGTCGCCTCGATAACGCGAATAGGTTTGCGAAGTTACAAGAATTTAAAAAATTATTCGCATTCGCACTGACAAAATTATCCTTAGAGTCTGATACTTATTACCTAACTTTACCCAATTAAACGTAAAGCTAAGTTCGGTTGATCATTGACCTGCTGAAGAATCGTGACTTGGTAATGCTGCAAAACCTGTTCACGACGTAAATCAGAAATCTCTTTCGCTAAATCGGCATCCGCCACATGAGATTTGGCTTTCGATAAATTTTCAATATTTGCGCCTAAAGAATTACCTGCCGATTCTAATCGAGATTGGGTTGCCGCAAAACTTGCACGCTGAAGATTGACCGACTCTAATCCTTTATCGATCGTCGTAATGGCACTACGAGCAACACTTTTTGACGAGACCGAAGCACTATCCGTATTTAATTCGTCGGACGTGGTGTTTGCATTGACCGTAGTTGAAATTCTAGATTCTGCTCCTGCCGTGGTTCCCACCTGAAATTCAAATTTATTGCTTGATCCGTCTAATAAATTTTTGTCTCCGTACTTCGTTGTTTTAGCGATACGGTCTGACTCTTCGCTGATTTGCGAAAATTCTTTTTGCATCATCGCGCGCTCGGTATCGGTGAAAGTATCACTGGCCGACTGCACGGCTAACTCGCGCATTCGATTTAAAATATTACTTTGTTCACTTAACGATCCTTCAGCAATCGCTGAAATGTCTGTGGCCGAATCCGCATTTTGTTTGGCGGCGCCTAAACTAGCTAGCTGTGTTGTCATTTGTGCGTTGATCGCGGTGGCCGCCACGTCTGCACTTGGATCAGAAACCCGTGATCCGGTTGCCACATTTAACGTGGTTCGCTCGGTCGCTTTTTGATTTTGTGATAACGCCCGTTGAACACCTAAGGACGAAACATTCGTGTTTATCCTTAATGACATAAGAACCCACCTCTCGCGCGTAAACGGCGCTGAAAGAAGAAGTTTTGGGTTGGCATTTATGGCTACGTCACATAACCTAAAACAACCCTAACTTTTCAAAGAAACAAGACCTAAATCCAGCAGTCATGCTACTTATCGACGCATTGCGTTATAACTTAAGGCAAAGCTTATTTTTAAACAAATTAGTCTAATATTATATTTAAGTGTTTGAATTTATTGATTTATTTAACAACTATAATGGTTGGAAAATTTCTCTTTTCTAGAATTTGAGATGCCTGACTGCCCTTAACTACAAAGTAAGGAACATTGTTATCTTTGTCACTAAACCCCGCCAATTTGAGCGGATTCGAGTTCGATTTGAACCCAGAAAAGAAGTCGAAACGACCGTAACCTTTGATGGCTCCGCCCGAGTCACGCACGACGAAATAGCCATCATGCGTAGTACCGTTTGGAAGTAAAATTCCTACGGCTGAAGGAATGTAAATGACGTCACCTAAATTATAAATTCTGAGATCAGCCGCCACCGAATAGTACGGATCTAGGCACATTGTTTTATAACCTTTAACTTTATCGCGACGAGCCCCTTGCCCATAAGCGCATCCAGAATCTTTAAGCACGACAAAATGTCTTTCGCCGTCGCGGACGTCATCAACGTTTAACAAAAGCTTTTTTGATTTTTGCTGAATCAGGCAGGTGCCTTCCATCTCGCATCCCGCATAGACTTCTTGGCAGGCATTAAAAAGAACATTACCACTGATGTCTTTAATTTTTTTCTGACCGTTACAAGTCATTTTATCAAGGTTGTAGACAAGAATGGAATAGGTCGTCGGAGTGATCAACTTTTTCGATTGTTCCAATGATAAAGTCGGATATCTTTTCGAAGTTACGCCCTTTGCTTTCGAGGTACTGTACTCGGTGCAATTAACAAGGCAAAACGATAATAAAAGAATTAAAACGCTTTTCATTACTGACTAAGATAACCGATTTTAAAAAACTGTCGATAGCAAACTCGGCGATTGTAAAATAGGTTTAATGCTGCCCTTTTTCGGCACCCGAAATGCGGCCCTCTTTCATATAAACCACATGATCGGCTAATACTTTTACATCTGCCTCATCGTGGGTGATCAGGTAAACCGGAATATCTAAATCGGCGATGATCGACTTAACCATCGCACGCGCCTCAAGCCGTGCCAGGCTATCAAGGGCAGAAAATGGCTCGTCTAGCAGTAACAGCCTAGGTTGACTGATTAAAGCCCGCAGCAAAGCGATCCGCTGCTTTTCACCGCCCGACAGATCACTAGCCTTCGTCGACCAGCACTGTTCTAACTTTAGCTTAGCTAGATAAGGCTGGATAAAGGTTTTAAAATCGACCCGGGCCGAAGCTTTATTATTTTTAACATCAAAAACAATGCGGACATTTTCTTCCGCGGTCATGTGCGGGAATAATTCATAGCTTTGAAAAACCACGCCCAAGCGTCTTTCAGACAAGCTTAGTTTCGCTAAGTCTTCATCTTTAAACTGCCATGACCAATTTTTCGGGCTGTGCAAACCAACTAAGGTGTTAAAAAAAGTCGTCTTACCAGATCCCGAGGGACCTAAAAAAGCAGTTACTCCACGATCAGCTAGTATCAGCTGATCAATTTCAAAAACGAATGCACCAAATTTTAAATTAATGTTTTTTATGATCGACATGAAATCCCTCGATAACGAAAAAGGCTATGGCACTTAAAATAAACCAGATCATCAATATATAGAAACTAACTAAGTAGGCCGCGTCCAAACGATAGCTTGTTAAAAAACTTTGTGTCATTAATCCCAACGTCGTCGTCTGCGTTCCTAAAGAGCGTAATATGGCAAAATCGCTTAAGGACCAAATCGTCAATAACGAAACAGCCATAAATAATTGTCGCTTCAATTGCTTAAAAATAATTTCGTGAATAATTTTTGTTTTTGAAATTCCAAAACTTTTTGCAACGACAATTTGTATTCTCATCTGATCGATTCTTTTTTCAAAAAACATTTTAAAAAGGCCCGGTGTAAAAAGTATAACGAAGGCTAGCGGAATTTTGATCAGATCGTAGTTTCTTGTTTGCGGAAACGTTAAATAAAATGCGAACCCCACCAAGACAGTCGAAACAGAAATCAGATTAACGGCCATATTATGTTTCAACCTTTGAACATAATCAGTCACCCATCCCAATAACACGAAGTAACTAGAAACAAGCACGATGATTAAAATTTCTAAAGTTTTAAATGTGCTGGCTTGTATTTCGCTGACGTAATCAGACATGAACTCAAGTGAATCAAATGATCTAACTAAATGATACAAGTAACCGCCGATATAGATGGCCAAATAAGCACAGACCGCGACCGCCGCTAACTTAGACTTGGTGTAGCGATGAGCCGAGAAATCTTTAGCTGGATACGATCTGTTTATTAGAAAAAAATAACTTAACGCAAAAACTAAAGACGACTGAAACAGCATTAAAAACCAAGCCGTACTCCAGTTTTGATCAATAAATATTTTTTCAAAAATAAGCACTTCTAAATTTGTTCCTTTACCCCCGCCCGCCACTAAGGGAATCGATAGGCTTGATAAACTAAATAGAAAGACAAACGTGAAACTAAGCTTTATATCTGACCATAATAGCGGCAACAAAACCTTTCGATAAAAACAAAACCTGCCGATCCCGTAGACTTCACTAACTAACGCCAGCTGCCCTACTTTTTCTTGAATCGCATTGTAGAACTGAAACGATGAAAAACCCAAATTAACCAATATGAAAATAAAAATGACGCCTAAATGCCCCATCGGAAATGGGTCTACGATTGAAAACGCGATCAAAATAGAAAATAGCGATGGCAATATTTGCGGAAGCAATACCAACTTAGTTAAAACATTTTGAACTTTATGCGGAAATTGAAAAAGGCCCAAAGCAAAATAAACCCCGAAAACCACGCAGAATAGCGCGGCCCCGGCCGATTGAATAAACGAGTTTTTCAAGGCCCAAAGCAATTCGGACAAGTTTAAATTTATATCGAATGTGAAGTACTTGAAAAACAGTATGTACGGAAGGATAAAAATTAAAAATAAAGAACCCGATAAAATTTTCGGTGATAAATTAAAAACCTTCATTCTTTCTTACTTCAGACCAAATTTGAATCCAGTCATCTAGCTGCACTTTATCATAGACTTTGAAAGGTTTCGTTTTATAAACCTTGATGCTATCAAAAGCCGTCGAATTTTTCGTTTTACTTTCGATTGGCAACATATAGTTTTTCGTCATTAAAATTTTTTGCGCTTCAGTCGTTTGTAAGAAATGAACAAACTTGTTAGCCCCTTCGCAGTTTTTACAACTATCTGGAATACCCGCAAATTCGATTTGTAACGGATGGGCCTCTTTAAATTCTAAACTGATATACGATGGATCTTTTTCTTCAACCAAGTGATAAATCGGCGACGTGACGTAAGAAAAAACAATGTCAGCCTGTTTATTTTTAAATAATCCATACGCTGCAGACCAACCCGCCGAATAGCTATGTACTTGTTGATTTAAGCTCTTTAAAAACTGTTTTGCATCTGACATGCTTTTATTTTCAAAAACCCAGATTAAAAACTGTAAACCCGGCGAACTGGTGCGTGGATCTTGCAGGGCGATTTTACCTTTAAGTTCTGGTTTTAACAGATCATCTAACTTTTCAACGGTAACTGCTAAATCTTGTCGTGTGACGAACGACATCGGGGCCCAGTTATAGGCTAAAAAGGCTTGCTGCTTCGCTAAGTCTTCAATCTCAGGGCTATACGAAACGCTTGAATTCTTGGTGATGTCTTTCCACTTAATTTTACCCGCCGATCTTGTCAGATCGAACTGATCTAAGCCGACAACAACATCTGCGATTGAATTCTTTCCCTCAAAAGAGATTTTTTGTAAAGTCATCGAAACGTCCGATGACACAACAAATTCAACTTTTAAATTATTTTGCTTTTCAAATAAGGATGCCAAGGCAGGACCGGGCCCCCACTTAGCCACAAACGACGACGAAGCATAAACTGTGATCACGAGATTATCGGTTGTGACCTTATTCGTATTTGAGTTCATGAAGGCAATAATTAACCCTGAAAAAATAAGGGCGATAAATATAATAAAATGTTTCATCTACCACCACACTCCACGACGACGTTTATAAAAATAATAATCTAAACCTAAACAGCGGCCGGCGCCCACCCAAGCTAATAAAATATGGCAGGCAATCATCAACTTGAAAAAAGTCTCTTTATCAACTGACGACAAAGTTAGATAATTTAAACATAGAAAAATCGCGATGATAGAAATTGGACGTACGACATAACCCAAGATGTACGAAATACCGACCGCTAAATGTAAACCAATTAAAACAAAAGCCACAACATTCCAGTGCGGTATCAATTGTTCGCTTAAAAGAATGCGGTACCATCCCGGCATCATCGGTTTATTCAAGGCCTCGATAAATAATTCAGAGACTGAATTTCCGATAGCTAAATAATCTTTCCAACCTTTAACGGCTAAATCGATATAAAAATAACCTAAGAAAATTCTTAAAAAAGAAACTGGTAAAAGATGACCTACGTATTTGATACTTTCGAAGTACGACTGAAGCATGCTTAACCCTACCTAAACTCCAAGCTTAGGACAAGATGTCTGCAAAAAACATTTATTGCACATGGGACTACGCGCTTTACAAATAGCTCGACCATGGGCGATCAAATAATGTGGTAACATAATCCAATCATCTTTCGGACACAGTTCGTTTAAGATCTGTTCGATTTTCACGGCATCAGAAATTTTAACCCAACCAAAGCGTGTCGATAGGCGCGTTACGTGGGTATCGACGACGACCCCGCTTGCAATACCGAAGGCATTTCCTAAAACAACGTTGGCCGTCTTACGACCTACGCCTGGTAACTCATAAAGTTGCTCTATGGTTTGTGGAACTAGACCACCGTATTGATCCACTAAAATCTGCGAGCAGTTTTTTAAACTTTTAGCTTTGTTATGATAAAAACCTGTCGATCGAATGTACTCTTC
The DNA here is from genome assembly GCA_014376935.1 of Bdellovibrio sp. GTDB lineage: Bacteria > Bdellovibrionota > Bdellovibrionia > Bdellovibrionales > Bdellovibrionaceae > Pseudobdellovibrio. Next base: position 2,942 of record JACMQO010000006.1, on the reverse strand, counting down.
AATTTCTTCAACTTTTAACCTAGCTAAACTTTGAGCTGTGGGATGGTCTTTAAAAAGCACCGCCGTAACGATATTAACGCGCTCGTCGGTGCATTGGGCAGAAAGAATCGTGGCGATTAATAATTCAAACGGATTTTTAAAATTAAGGGCGCAGTGAGCATCGGGGTAGTTCGTTTTTAATGCGGCCAAGACGTCGAAGAAATCGATTTTCTTGGCTTTCACTTTAATCAAAGGTTTTGCGAGTTCTTTTTTTGAAAGAGATTTGGCGGGTTTTGCCTTTTTCGAAAAGATCGATGGCTTTGCCGCTTTACTTTTTGGAGACTTAAGCTTTGTCGCCAAAATCGCCTATGGCTTCAACTGGACAGCCTTCCATTGCTTCTTTGCAGGCGGCTTCTTCTTCAGGACTAGACGGCTGCTTCGATACAAAGGCGTGACCATCATCTTCGTGCATAGCAAAGTTATTCGGAGCCGATAAAACGCAAGCGTCACAGGCAATACACGATTGATCGACAAAAACTTTGCCAGGTTTATTTTCTTTCCATTTTTGAGTTAGATCAGCCAAACAGACCTCCGAATAGGCTCAACTTAAAAAACTTCTAGGCTTAAGTCAATTTCATGTTCGCAGGACGTATCATCATGAAGCGATTGCCGTTTAAAATGAATCTTTTAGGAGGAATTTTATGCAAGGTCCCCGCTCACCGGAAGCCCATGAGTTTTCTAATGTTGTCGACTTTTTAGATCATAACTTACGACAAAAGAACTCTTGGACGATTACCAGCGAATACCCGACGGCGCTGTCAACGAACAACATTCACAACATGAGCATCATTACCGAAGACGAAAAGGTTGTTTCGCACGCGGTCTTGAAACCGATCATTGTAAAAACTCCATTTTGTATCTTTAAATTGGGTGCCATTGGCTCGGTCGTGACTGATCCCGACCACCGCAATCAGGGTTTAAGCACTAAAAATATTGAAAACTGTATCGAGATGGCCAAAAAGCAAGACTGTGACATGGTGATTCTGTGGACCAGCCAGTTCGACTTCTATCGTAAGTTTGGCTTCGAGCTTGCTGGCTACGAAGAAACATATGTTTTAGAAACGGCCCGCCCGATCAAAAATAAAAACTTACGCATCGTTAATGATAATAAAGTAGACCCCGCCGCGATTTTAAAACTTTATTCGCAGCACACGGTCAATTCAGTGCGCACAATCGACGACATCCGTAATTTTTTAAAGATTCCAAATTCAAATTTATACACAGCCTGGAACGAACATAACCAGTTGATCGCATATGCTGCCGAAGGCAAAGGCGCAGACCTTGCCAATTACGTTCATGAATGGGCCGGCAACGTAAATGATTTAATGGACGTATTTTCATTTATGCAGGCTAAAAATAATTTGCCATTAACTGTCATGGTACCAACGCATTCGACAAACTTACGCTTGAAGCTACAAGAGGTTTGTTCGTCTTCGCACCAAGGGTATTTGGGAATGATCAAAATTATTAATGATGATTCACTTTTCACAAAAGTAAAAAAAGCGTTTCGCGCCGAAGGATTAGAGCACATCGTTTTAGAAAAGCACCCCGATCATATCGTATTCGGCTACGGCCCAGATCTTTACACGATTAAAAATGAAACTGATTTAGTTCAACTTTTATTTGGACCACTACAAACGAAGCATTTAGATTTTATGAAAACAGAGACGCAAGAGAAGTTAGCGACTCTTTTACCTTTACCGCTTTGGATCTGGGGATGGGATTCAATATGATGCTGAAGAAAATTTTAGCGGCCAGCTTATGCGCTGGATTTTTATTAACGTCTTCGTGTTTGAAAAAACAAGATTTGAGCGATGATAAATTAGGTGCGGCCGTCGCCCCGATTGAAATGACGAAAGCGATCGGTTCGGGCTATGGTTCTTACGACTATAACGATATTAAAGCCGGGGAATTTACAAGCATCCGCTATTGGAATCGTATTCAAGATAGCGTTGTTCAAAACGTCAGTCAGCAGGGCATCGAAGTGACTCGCGCGGCGAACACGGTCGACAAACTAAGTTTAGATTTACTAGTGCAAACAGAAATCTTTGCCTCGGGTGGTCAAAGTTCACAATCAAGCACCGTTCAATGGACAGGTATTGATATTAACAAACCCAGTGGTCTGATGGCGCAAACGCAAAGCCTTCATGCAAAGGCTTCTGATCTGGCGACTCCGAATCTATTGTTCTTAAGTTTTGAGGCTTTGGCTTTTGGAATTTGCCATGATGAAGGTCAATACCCTGAAACATGCCACAACTTGCAAAAAACAGATATTCAGTACCCAGTGCCGATCGCTGCGATTGCCCAACACAATTGTGCAGACGCATCGAATTGTACAATTCCGGCCAAGAGAATTGAGTTTGATCGAATTTTAAAAACGGTTCTTGATAAAGATGGTAAACCAAAACGCGTTCACTATACGATCACGTTAAGTCCCCGCGCTCCATTTCTTTCACGCATGCTTGAGTACTGCACGCGCGCACTATACGACATCACGAACTCAGATCAAAAACTATTAGCTGATGTGTGTTATACCGTGAATAACTACAAATTTGCTCCGTAGTTTTATATATTAGCTTTAGTTCAAACCAACTTGTAGGACCACTCTGTGATGAAGAAAAAAATAAGTTTAATATTCGGCGGACGCTCTGCAGAGCACGAAGTGTCTGTCATTTCGGCCAAAAATATTTTCAATGCAATCAACACGTCTTTATTTGATGTTCAGCTTTTAGGAATATCAAAAGAAGGCACGTGGTACCATTTTTTTAGTTCCGAAGTTTTTAAAAAGTACCCTTCGTTAAATGACTCTGAACTTGGCGCCGAAATAGCCGTGACTTTACTTTCAATTGCCGGAAAACCTTATATTTATTCTTTAAAAGATGGTTCAAAACAAACTGTCGATT
>JACMQO010000005.1 GCA_014376935.1 Bdellovibrio sp. | reverse complement strand
TATTGCTTTGATTAAATATATGGGTAAAACGAATGCTGCGGATAATTCTCCGTGCAATTCGTCACTATCATATACGTTAGATCACTTACGAACCTTTGTTCGTTTGCAACAAGATGACAATTTAACGTCTGATCAATGGGCGGCTTTGAAGCGTAGTGACTTACGACCGATTGAGCTTTCTGAAAAAGGTCGTTCGAAATTTTTAAATCACTTTCAGTTTTTAAAGGAAGAATTCTTAATTCCTGGTTTCTTTCAAATTGAATCCGCGAATAATTTTCCGTCAGATTGTGGACTTGCAAGTTCTGCGTCTAGTTATGCGGCGCTGACCGTAACGGCTCATCAGTGGGCTTTACAAAATAAAACAATTTCTGAACCTAAGACGACTAGTCAGTTGGCTTTTTTATCAAAGAAAGGTTCAGGCTCTTCATGCAGGTCGCTTTATTCTCCGTGGGCGATGTGGAGTAAATTTGCCGTAGAGCCGGTCGAGCTTCCGTACGCGCAGCTAAAACACCAAGTCATATTGTGTGATGAAAGCATTAAGACTGTTTCATCTAGCGATGCGCACAAGCAGGTTTTAACGTCAGATCTATTTTTTAATCGCCCCGAGCGTGCCGAAGAGCGGTTGGTCGATCTTAAGTTAGCTTTTTCAAGAAGTGATTGGGCGCGCGCTTTTCAAATTTGTTGGAACGAGTTTTGGGATATGCACGTTTTGTTTCACACGTCGAAACCCGCGTTCATGTACATGAATTCAGGCTCGCAAATGGCTTTAACTTTATTATTAAAACACTGGGAATTAAACGGCGATGGGCCGTTGGTCACGATGGATGCCGGTAGCAATATTCATTTATTGTATCGTCCAGATCAAACCGAAGTTTATAACAGTTTACGCGATTTATTTTCGCAAAGTTTTTCTGTTTGGACGGATGAAGGTTACATTGCTAAAAAATAAGGGCTCGGCCGAAGCTGATTTTTACAGACGAGTTCCGGGCAAATGGATTTTAGCCGGTGAACACACGGTTCTACGTGGCGGTCATGGTTTAGTGTTTCCTCTGTTTAGTCAGTATCTAGAAATTTCTTATTTTAAATCAAATGATGATTTTGAAATCGAACTTGCGGGTGTGAATTCGGAAGGTATTAAAAAGATTGTTATTTCTGTATTTGATACCTGCTTTACTAAACTAAACGTCGATAGAAATACGATTAAGGGTTTGGCGTTACTTCGGTCTAATATTTTATTCGGTGCGGGCATGGGCGCTTCGGCGACGCTGTGTGTAGCCGTCACTGAATTCTTCCATTATTTGGGATATATCGCGGCTGATTTGATGTACGATTTTGCGCGTGAATTGGAAAATATTTTTCACGGCGAAAGTAGCGGCTTAGATGTGGCCGTTGTTTTAAAAAAGAAGCCGCTTCTGTTTTCAAGAGCCAATGGGTCGACTGAACTACAGAACACCAAATTACCGTTGTTATACCTTTCGCACACCGGATGCCAAGGCATCACCAAAGAATGTGTCGAAAAAGTTAAAGCTTTGCTAGCGATCGATCCTGTTCGCGGGCAAGCCATTGATGATAAAATGAAGTTGGCCGTGGCCCAATTTGCCAAGTTACTGACCGAGCCGAATATCGCAGATTGGATTAAAACGCTTAATTTAGCGCACAGTTGTTTTTATGACTGGGGATTAGTGAACGAAACAGTCAAAGCCCATGAAAAATTAGTGTTGGACTCGGGCGCTTTAGCCGTTAAACTGACAGGGTCAGGGGCCGGTGGATTTATGTTAAGTCTATGGGATAAAGAACCACAAAATTTATCTTTTCCGATGATACCTTGTGCAGAAATTAAGTGATGAAAAAACTAGTAATTGTTCCGACATATAATGAAATTGAAAATATGCAGATGTTGTTGCCGGCCCTTATGGCTTTAGGTGAAAAATTTGACGTGCTAGTCTGTGATGATTCGTCACCCGATGGAACGTCTGATTTTGTACAAAAATACGCCGAATCTGAATCACGCGTTCATTTATTAAAGCGTAAAGAAAAAAACGGATTGGGTAAAGCCTACATCGCCGGGTTTAAATGGGGATTAGAAAATAAATACGACGCCATGATTGAAATGGATGCGGATTTTTCACATTCTCCGGCAGATCTGTTGAAAATTTTAAAAGAATTAGAAGTAAGCCCGGTCGTTATCGGATCACGTTATGTTCCAGGTGGGCAGACGGTGAACTGGGGATTGATTCGTAAAATGATTTCCCGAGGCGGCGGCATTTATTCGCGACTGATATTAGGTTATCCGGTTCAAGATTGGACGGGTGGATTTAATGGATGGCACGCTCAAGTTTTAAAAGACATTGATTTAAATCGCGTGCAATCAAACGGGTACAGCTTTCAGATTGAACTGAAATATAAAGCGCAGAAAAAAGGGTACGCGGTTAAAGAGGTACCAATTACTTTTGAAGACCGTCGTGTAGGACAAAGTAAAATGTCTTTGAAAATTGTTTTAGAGGCCTTTTACCGCGTTTGGCTGATTCGTCAGTACTGATATCTGATGTGGAAAATTGCGAATCGAAATTTTCCTTACTTAACTGAAACTTCAGTTTTATTCGCGGTCGCGATCACTTTTTTAAATGATCATTATTTTAAGTACCAGTACCCGGGATTTATTGTTGGTAAATTGAGTGATTTTGCGGGAATTTATTACGCGCCGTTTTTCATGTACGCGCTGATTAGCTTTTTTAAAAATCCAGTTAAAAATCATCTTCGGCTTCAGCCGTACTTTTTTTTGGCGTCCGTGCTTATCGTTGATTTTTTATTTGTGGTCTTAAAAGTGACCGATCTTCGAATTTGGTTTGTTGATTTTTTTAGTCGTTATTTTTTTAGAATTAAAATCGTTCAGGATTGGACCGATCTTTTCGCGTTAGCCATGAATTGTCCAACGTATCTTGTGGCTCGAAAATATTTTATTACTGAATCGGTGTGAAAGTGACGTTACAGGCGTAGACCGAATTGTCGTTACACGTATAAATCGACGCGACCGTTGATCCGACGGTCGCTGTCGAATAGTCGCACGAACGTATCAAGGCCGCGGCAATC
>JACMQO010000043.1 GCA_014376935.1 Bdellovibrio sp. | reverse complement strand
TGATTTTACTAAACGCCCACCAAAGGGAAGTATTTTCGCCGAAACGCCGTATGGGCTTTATAACATTGAAACATCAGACCGAGATATTTTATACGATTTAAGTCTGAATAATAATCAGCCCGCTTGGCTTGATTTGATCTGGTTTTGAAAAGTATCGACCAGGTCATTTAAATACGCTTCAGCGAAATATTGAGCGACAAGATTTAATTCGTTCTTACGAACATGCAGATGCGTTTGACCTTGATCTATAAATCGTGTGCGTTGGGTTTGTCGAAAAATAGTCCCCTTGGCCGTCACAAGAATAAGTTTATTATTTTCTTTTAAAAAGATGAATAAATCAAAACGGATGATCCGATCACCCAGCAGCTCATCAATTTTTACTTTGGCCATCTCTGGAACTTCAGAATTTTCTAATTTTATTTTAACGTCTTTTCTTGGAAAAAAGGCGATCGAAATATCTTTTCCATTATAGGCAGAGCACTCTAAGAAATGCGCGGCCTGTTTTGCCCAGCTATCAAAATGAACTTCTTTAAGCCGCACATCATAACCACTTTTTTCGGCCAGCTGCTCGCCCTTTTCCGCTAAAAATTGAACGACCTTCTCTTGAAATATAGTATTAAATTGGGGCGAAGGAACCGTGTTTCCAACTTGGGTGGCCACCAAATAGCCCGATAATCGAGGCGAATCGACAACCATACAAACCGCATTCGGATCATCAAGACTGCTGCGCACAGCCTCTTCGGCGGAACTGCCAACAACAAGTTTCGCCTCGGCCAAAGATTTTTTAACGGCGGTCGATAATAAACTCGTCTCGTCGTCTGACTTAAGTCGATCGGAACGAGCATCGGCATTTGCGGCTGGATTGTTGAAATTTCTAGTTTTTATATTCCCTGTATTATTACTTTGAATGACTGCGCCCGATTTTAAATTTTTTGACTGTTCGGGGTTCGACAGCATTTCTCCACGATGACCTTTTTGAATATTTACATTTACCTTCGCTGTTTGATTGGTCGAACGGTAAATATCTGCTTCTAAAGAGCCTCCGGACTTAATGCGAATTTGATCTTCTTGTTTAACCGAGTCAATGCTCGACCTAACGACCGTCTCTTTATCTTTTTGCTCTAGCTCTCGGTGATGTTTATGAATACATCGTTCAATCGCGGGTCCCGTCGGATTAGATACGCGGTAATTCGCATGAAACTGAGTTAACTTAGCTTCAGACTCAGGTAAGTTTTTTTCGATGAAAGCAATGACGGTGATTTGTAGAGTTTGTTGAAAAAGCTTTGGAACCATCGTTATTTTTGAACTTGGATGGTCGACACTTATTAACAAGTAGGACGTAGTGTTTTCAGCCGCGTAAGACAACGCTTCTTTAATATCTGACGTTGAATGGATCTGCCATCCTCTATTTTTTAGAAATGTTTCGGCGGCGGCAGTAACACGATTTTCACCACTTAATATCACCATCGTTTTAGAAGGAAACTTATCTGACATATTCTTATCCCCCTCCCTTAAGTAACAAATTCCTGCCGACCCTATAGCTATAGGGCTAAACAAACAAAAATAACGTTATCTTTAATTCGGATAATCTTTCTGATAAGTTAACAAAATCTGCAAAAATTAATGTGAAATTACAAAAAAACAGGACGTTCAAATATTATGCTACACAGATTTGGACTAAATTAAAAACCCCAGCGTTTTTGAACGCTGTCGTTCGGGTCAGACGAGAACAAGGCTTGATTCCAAATACTAACAAGCTCGCCCAAAGAATGGGGACGGCCTTCAATATCGACGGTGACGTCCGTTTGAAGCTGAGACCAGTACAAAGTCATTTGCCCCGCTGTTTGATCATCCACATTTAGGTAGCGATCAGAATATAAAAGATCAAAGATACCTTGAATGATAAAAATAATCGCACCATCGCGCGAATACGTACTGTGATCGTAAAACTTCGAAGACTCTTTAGCGCACTTTCCGCCACCGCAAACTTTAAAACCATCATCAACAACCGGAACACGGTTTTCAAAACGCTCGGTTAAATGACTGGCTAAGATTTGTAATTTATGAATTCCATCCAGCGCATGGCCGATCAAGCGCGTGGTTACAAAGTCATCGAAGTCCATTTTTTGTGTTTTCGAAAGTTCGTACTGCTCTAAACTATATCCGGGCATCGACGCCGCACTTTTTAAACTGACCGATCCACCCGACTCAATGGCCCAGCGAAATTTAACAAAACCATTATCGCCTTTGACCGGCCATTTGATTTTCATAAAGGGATAAACTAACAAATCACGCACGATCTGCGGAACGGTTGAAGAGTTAAACATGATCGGCGCCTGCATTCCGTCGAATGAAACCTTCGAAATCCATTCGGCGTGACCTGATGTTTGGGTTGCATTGATAAACAAGGTTCCCGGAACCAGGTACTTACTGTTTAACTGCACCGGATAAGTATCTTGATATAAAGTTTTTGAATTTGTTGAATTGATCACGTCAACGATCGCCTTAAGAAACCGTTTATCCTCTTTCCAATTCGCCGCTATTGAGTACGAATCCCAATTCCCAGATAAATTAGAAATGATATGCCCCGAACCTGAAGAAACCGCTGCGGGCAAAGAATTCTCGCGCGCAAAAACCCACCTTGTAACGATGGGTGCATCTGCGCAGTCGGTCGCTATATTGATCTCTTTAAAAAAAGTCGATGGAACGGAACTTATGATCCAGTCTGAATATTTTTTTTCAAAGTCTTCATTCCACGCATTTTGCGATTTCCAAAGACTAGCCTGGGCCTGTAAACCCAAAGTCAAAATCGCTAATAAAGAAAATTTTATTAAGATCTGGACCGGCATTTATTCACAAACCTTTTTCGTAAAATATGTCACGTCTTGATCGTAACTTTCAAAAGCCGCTGAACTTTTTGTTACGTGTTCAGCGATGACTTCTTTATTGGGACCAATTTTGAATTTTGCTTTTAAGGTCACAAACGGTGTTCCGAAGCCGCTTAGCTTTACGCAATTCAAATTTTGAGAATTACAAACACGGTCATATTTTTGCGACCAGTTTTTTTTCATATTCATACGATCACTAAAGTCCAATACACCAGCCCGCCCAAGGCCCACCGAAGGTAACGTTGGCATTTTTGGTAATGGCAATAACTGCCCTACTTTAGGAAGCGTCGGCAAAGCGTCTTCGCTAGAACCTTCGGCGTCTAATGAGCTATTTAAGTCGAAAAAATTCTGAGTTAGACTTAGCTCGTCTAAATACGAACGCGGTTCAAAGAATTTAGATTCCAAAACGAATTCATCACCAGGAGTTAACGTTATATTGGCCGTCAAAGCGCCCATAGACATTCCTGTTAAATTATTTTCAGTTTTAAATTCAGCCATTCCCGTCCAATTGGCAGGAACTTTTAAAGCGTGTGGCCATTCTCCGATCTGTGTTTTCTTGCCGTTCACAGAATTAATTTTTGATAACGTTAAAAGGCCTGCAATCGGGGCCACGTAACCCGACACTCGGGCACATTCGGTGCCTTTACAGTATTCTTTGGCGATATTTTCAACGAAGAATGTGGGCTGAATAACAACTTTATTTTTACCCATTGATGACATCGAGATTTGACCCGCGCTGATGTTCGTTGAAAGCGCGCTGATATACGGAAGATCATCTTGATCGTCTTTAACCGTTCTGGGCATAAAATCTTTTGCTGGTAAAATAGTGTGACGAATGTAACGTGAACCGATCGGATTTTGAACCGATAACTTACCGGCTTCAGATCCTACGGGCCATAATTTAATCACAGATTCAATGTCTTGAGCTTGAATCTGGTTTGATGATAAAAATGAAGACTGTAGACAATCTGGATTTAAGCGGGCTTCCATCGCAATATTTGAATTGGGATTGACCGCAATCAAACAACCAGCACCGTCTGTTTCAACCGTCGAACCATCGGCAGTAATCGCCTTAAGCTGACAAGCCGATTGAGGATGTGTCGTAATTTTTTGTCCTGTCTGATCAACAATCGCTAAACGCACACATTTTCTTAAAAAATTATGCCGTGATTGCACAAGTGTTTGCAAAAAAGTAGCATCGATTTTTTGCGCTGGCGTTTCTGATTGAATCGAACAGTTTGAAGCTTTTTGAATCAGGTTACCGGAAATAGATTCAATACGTGAGGTATCATCTTGGTAGTATATAGAATTAAAATTAATTAAAAGAAATTTTTCATCGGGAGTACATTTAGAAACTTGAATTCTCGTGTTGTCACTGAGTGTTTCTAATTTCATTTTGTTCGTAGAGGGGTCGATCGTGAACTGAGTTTCACTTAATGAACGCTGCATGTCGCAGGCAAAAATCACTGATGGTGTTAGAACGAATGTTGTAAAAAACCATTTCATAATCGACCTCATGTTTGACTGTTTAAGGAGTAAAAGCCTTAAGAACACTTAAGGCTTTTGACTTAACAATTACTCAGCAGCTGGTTCGTCAATAACTGTAAATGTACACATTTCTGCGCCTTTACGAGTCCAATCACGGAATACCGAAGCTCCACCATTACAAGAAAGACCTTTTGTTTCTGTGAATAAATAACGAACTTTACAGAATCTAGCGTTTGAAACGCTTGTGCTGATCATATCGATCGCGTCGCCAGTTAAAGAACGTAAATCAGAGGCTTTGAAGAAGCTTCCGTTTAAACCACTTACTGGAAGACCGTCAGCACCGATAACGAAGTCAGCTTCATTTTCAGATGTGTTGTAAACGCCAGAAGAGTTTGTCGCATTTTGTAAAACGCCTTGACCTTGAAGATCACAAACAACGTAAGACTGAACTTTAACGCCAGCTTGTTGAGTGTAACGTTGTAAATCGGCGTTGTTTAACATTTGTAAACCAGAACGGTCGCTATCACCTTTAGTTTGACCTTGTGATAAGAAATCAGTCGAACCAACGTTAGCTAAGATGTTGTAGTTCGCATCGATTCCGTTAGCGCGGTATTCGTGCTGAGGAGCGCGGTAACAAATATCAACGAAGTATTGAGCCGAGTAAGTTTCGTTACCCAATTCAAATAATAAGTCTTCAATTTTAGTATCCATAGCTACGTTACCAGCAACAACTTGTTGGAATGTCGTTGGAGTACTGCGAATATTGATGGTTGTTCTTGGACCTTGAGCTTGAGAATGGTCAGTCCAACCACGTTTACCAGCTGTTAAATAATTCATGTAAGATTCACCGTTGTTAACACCACGGCTTACACATTTAATACGAGATCCACAGTTCGTTGCCGTTGAAGAGCAAGATCCTGGACGATCGATTGGAGTTTTAGTTCCATCGCTGTTTTCTTTATAACATACGTCGCAATTTAACGGCGTTGTACGCATTCCCGCATTACAGGCATACATGTCAGGGCCTGAGCTTGTGACTTTAAATTTGAATCGGTACTCAAGAGCCGATACGGCCTGAGTTGCAGTCACGACGATAGCAATAGTTGCTAAAGCGCGAGATACTGTCGCGAAAACGTTCTTCATAGAATCTCCTACTTATGTGTGTGTTGTTGTTGTTTTGTTTTTAGTTTTATTAAATTTAAATCAAAGGAGCTTACGTTAAAATTAACGTAAACATCCGCCAGCTGCTAATTGCTTATAAATTTCTAATTTGATCAACTGGATGAACTTCATATCTGTTGATAAAGGCTTCATATTTAAAACGCTGTTATTTTCACGCTCTTGCAAAGCACGACCAATGTTGTTTGTAAAATCGTCTTCTTGAATTTTGAAGTCAGAAGTACAAGTCATGTTCGTATAAGAAATTGAAACACCGTAGTAGTTTTGATTACCTTGAGATGCTGTTCCTGAACCGATGTAATATGTCGAACCGCTTGCATTATTTGATTGGCCGTTTCCAGCATTGAACGTAATCGTCCAACCTTTTTTCTGATCAACACGAGAAACAAATGTACAACCATGGTCGTCACACTTTTGAGCAATTTCTTTATTGATATGGGCAATCACTTCGGCATCGGTTTGACTTAAGTAAGCTGAAGAATTTTGAGCATCGGCTCCCACTTCAAGTTCACCTAGATCAGATTTCTGTTGAGCAAAAGCGAAGCTTGATGTCATGACGATGGCCACTAAAGCAATTTTTAGCATTTTCATTCTCCTGTGTTTTTTGGGTTTTGCAGTTCTATCACAAATAGAACAAATCTGGTGAACAATATTAAAAAATCTTATCTGATGAGTATAATACCATTATCGTTTAGTGACTAACACTTCGACACCTTTGAGCGTTTTGCGTATCCAAATCTTATTAATTCTTTAACAACACTATATTTGCGCTGAATGGGCGGTCTGCCTTGTTCTGAAACAGAAAACAGGCGTGAATTTTGATGTGTAATACTTATATGACTAAACTAAAATACACCCTATGTACATTCGCTTTGATTTTCTCTTCGTCAGCTTTTTCTGCGCAAGAGGATTGGTTGCAGTTTAGCAATGCTCCTCAGTGTGCTGCTGATATGTCAAAGCCGACGAACTCGGTCTTTTTGGCTTTAACATTCAGAGATATCGCTCAGATGTTAAAACAGTTGGCCCCCCAAATCGGCCAAGAGCCAACTTCTTTTATCAAAGAAGGAAATCGTCTTTATAAATTAAAAATTAACACCTTAGCCGAACAAATCATCCGTGGTTTAGATTCCGGAGAGCTTGCGCCGATCAATAAGAACGCTCCGTCCGAGATTAAAAGAAATTGGAACGCACTAACCAATAAGGCCAGCTTACAAACGATCGATTCCATCGCGTGCTATCAAGTCAATGATATCAATACCTACTACTCTCACCTATTTATTCGTGGAATTAACCAATCCACATTAGAAGAGCTTGCGAAACAGTTTATCGCCGGATCAACGCGTGTCAAAGGATGCGGCGTGGACGCGATTAAAGCCGATGCCGATTTTTATCCTGTTTTTAACTACGACTTAAAAATTAAGAATCAAAAATTATGGGAACAAAAAGGCTACGATTTTTGGACCTCATTTAAAATCTATTTAAGCTGGGCATGGCGTAATGTAAAAATGAATGATCCTGCCGAAGGCCCTTACCGCGCCGTCTTCTTAGCGGCCCCGATCGAAGAGCAAATGGTGATTCTATCAAATGGTTGTAAAAGTATTTCTAGACCAGAATGCAGCTCAGACTTTTTAAGCTCGACCGAACTTCGTTCATTATTTACAACAGATCGTAAAAAATTAGACTTAACAAGTTCCACTTTAGAAATGAAAGACAACGTGATCGATAACAACGATGACATCGATCAAAAAGTTCAGGAACAAATGGCGATGAAAGCCGGCGAAAATGAATGGATCAGAAGCTTTCAAAAATCGTATTTAGGTTTTACACAAGCTAACCTTGATAAATTAAACCAAACAAATGTTTTATTTAGTTCGATTTTAGCTAAAAAAGGCGTGGCGCAGTTAAAGGCTGATTTAAAGACAGCCTTTGCGGATAAGGCAAATTCAGAAAATCTATACTACATGTGCGTCGAAGCGCGCCTGATTGGTCAAGAACGTCCTTTAAGCATATTTAAATTTGATTTAGATTTTATGAAACAACAGGGTGCCAGCTTAAACCAATTTTTAAAATACGGCCTAACCGTCGAAGAAATGATGAGCGTGTACGAAAAGTTATCACCTTCTTTGATCACTTCGTGTGGCGAATTCGATAAAGGTTTAACTTCGAAAGACGCCGTTAAAGAAAATTGGCTGAACTACCGTCCTTGGTACAAAAGCTATTTAAGTCGTTACAAAATTTTAAAAGACTATATTGATTTCGAAACAGAACAAACACCGCAGCTGGCGCAAGTAACACCCACGAATTTAAATTACGTGAACGGCCAATGTTCAGACTCGATCGACTGCACACGCAAAGTGATCGAAGGCATGGTGACATTAAATAAAGTTTTACTTCACTCTAAAACTTTCTTTAAAACATCTTTAGCGTCGGCTCCGATCTTTAACGCGCGGGCCGAAAAAGTAGCCTGCGGTCTTTATGATCCTTGGGAAGCCAGCCGTTTAAATAGTAAAAAATTGTTAGCTGATGTTGGCAGTTCACTTTTATTTGGATGGACTAGTTTACCGATCTATTTAGATGTTAATTACTTACCGAAAGGTCAACCGACATCAATCAATAAGCTGATCGAAAATGGACAAGTTAAATTTGATATGGGCTTTGATCAAAAACAAGTACGTAAAAGTTTAACTTTAAACTTTGGTTCATTCTTAAATGTTCCATGTAGTATTAATATTTCACAAATTGCCGGCAACGATAATAGCGACGCCCAAACGCCCTACTTGTTTAGCGGTTTAACTGTGAATGCATGCCATAGCAATAAAACGAATCGCATCGATTCACCGACCGGACAGGTTGATTCATTTAAAAAGACTGCTTCTGGAGATTCGTCTTTATGTGGCCAGTGTTCGATTAACTTTCAACAGGCGGCGACTTTTGTGACTGACAAGTCATTTGCTCCGCTAAGATTTATCTTACGCCTAGCTTCTAGTTTAAGTCGTTATTATACGGTTAAAAATGACGATACGATCAATCCACGTCAGTACAATATTAACCAACAGTACTTAACAGATGCTTACAAAAAATATCACAGCATTCCCGAAGCCTGCGTTCCGCTATTAACACAAGGTTTACGCTGCCAATCGAATATGTGTGAGGCTTTAGTTGTTCGCGAGTTCGAACAAAAGTCAGGACTTGAGGTCGAAAAAATTGAAATGACTAAAAGTATGGAGTCGACTCAAGACGAATACGATATGTCTTACATCAAAGTAAAAGGCTGCAATGAAGAAATTAAATTAGCAACTCGATGTTCAGGAAACGGAAGTAATTTCTATCTATCGTATTCGACACGCTTTGTTCAAAAATGCCAAAAAGAGGTTGTAAAATGAAACATCTAATTGCTTTAATCTTTGTATTTTCATCTTTACCCGCCTTCAGCTACCAACTGCGCAGCCAGATCGCCATCAATCAATCGAACGAACTTGATAAGCGATTGATCATGACGTGCCTGAACGGAGAAACCGTTTGCCAAGATACGTGTAATATCGCAAACGGATGCATTTTGCAGGAAACAATCTGCGAAGACTGCGCGAGCGCTAAGTCACAGCTGCTACGCACGATGGTGACCGACATTAAATCGATCTTTAAAACTGACCCGATGTTTGTAGAGTCTGTTTTAGTTTCTAAATTTTTTCGCGAGAAAAAATTTATGACGATCTCGTATGATACGTTCTTAAACTTTTTTACGCCTGAAAAGAAAGATCAGATCAAAGCTGACTTTGAATCATTATGTTACGTCGACGTGGACAGCGCGATGATGCTTGTGACTTTGGATGAAAAAAATCAAATGGAAGATTTAGTGGGAACGATCTGTCACGATCGCCTTGGCTACAGTTCAATCTTACCGATGGAACTGCACCCAAATTTTTCAAACAAAACTTTAGATTTTTGGAAAAATTTGGGTGTCGGAGTGAAGTTAGATTAAACTTACGGTTTAACGTTGGCCCAAGCGGCTTGACCTTGCTGAATTTCAGCAAGAGCGGCTGTTTGGCGAGCTAACTGATTTTTCACTTGATTTGGATCTGTCGAGTATTGATTTACTTTTAAATAGCTTTCCATGCCGTTTGAAATCGCACTCCAGTTTACTTTAGCCGCATTAAAATCTAAACCATATGACATACCCGCATTAAAATCGGTATTTAATTCGAAACCATTCACCGTGACGTTAATTTTATCCGCGTACGGAAGACGTAATAGGTTTTCAACTTGCTTGTTGTAGAAAATAGCTTTTTCGACGGCGCCAATCGAAGTCAATTTTGACGGAGCATACTTTTCTTTCATCAATACGTTATTAATAAAATAAGCGCGCATCGCAAACATAGAAACCATTGTCGCGGCATCTTCATCACCATTATCAATTGCGACTAACATTTGGTTAATCATCGACTCTGGTAAAAATCCACAAACGGCTGAAATGGCCGACATTGTTCCTAATTTATTTTGTTCAAATTCAACTGCTTGAGGATCATTCGGATTGATCGCACGTCCGAAGTTATCTTCAAACTTAGCTTCGTTAATTTTTTGCAATAAGTTATAAATCCACGGAACAACTTCATCGATTGTGAAATTTTCTGCGGCTTTTTTAGCGGCTGCATTTAAATCAAAAGGCACTGGCGCTAGAACTTTGTAGTTCTTCGTGTCTTCTAATTCTTTTTTCATTTCGCCAACGATGGTTAAACGCTTCAATTCATCCATATTGGTATTTAGGCTATCCATTTTTCCTGGAATCGTTTCCGCCTTATCCATGACGCTATCGATCTTTGAACATGAAGAAAAAGCGAACGCGGCTACAACTAAGATCATTAAATTCATAAATTTATTCATAAGAACTCCTTAAAAAAAAAGCCTTCTGTTTTTACAGAAAGCTTTTGTGAATGAGACAAGCCAAAAACTAGTAAACTGAGTTTAATAATTGCGCTTTTAGTTTTTCTAAACCTTTATCAGCTGATTTACCTAACCAAATTGATAAGATTTTTGTCATAACTGATTGCGATCCTACGAATGATTTAACGGCGCCCGTTGTATCTTCGTAATACACATTTACGTTTGTTCCATCTTTTTTCATGAACATAGAGATTGATTTACCGTTTGTTCCGTCAGCCGCTTTTGCAACGATCGATAATAAATTTGTAAGCTCAGCATCGATAACATAACCGTTAGCTTCAATCGCTTCACGGAATGAAGTTGCTAAAGTCGCCGCATCAACCGTTCTTAACATAGAAATTTTCAATCCAACTAAGTTTGAATTGTTCACGATTGAAGATACAGCGTCTTTATCGTTTCTAGTAAATGCGCCTTTGTTGTCTGCAAATAATTCTAAAACGTAAACTTTAGCAGCTACGAATAAAACTGTTTTTGCACGAAGACCCGCACCCAATAAGTCCATTTTTAACGCCGACAGAGTTCCATCTTGTGCCGTTACAGTTGCTGTCTTATTTAAAGTAACACCTTCGATTTGCAAGTTACCTGGTTCGAAAGTTAATAATGCCGCTTGAGCGAAAACAGCTGAAGCGAATGTCATAGCAAAAATAAGTGATTTCATGAGTTTCTCCTTAAAAGGGTTTTGTTAGCCCACGGAGAAAACCATGAAGGTATTAGAGTGACAACTCTAAAGATTTGTTAGGTTTGTGTTAGGGAATAAATTACGCGCAGCTTATAAAAAACGGTTAAGAATGTAGCTGTAAACCACTTTTAACGTCGTTCCAGAACCATCCCAGGTTTGGATCTTGGGATATCATGTCAAATAATGGTGAACTTTTAAGCTTCAACTTCAGTCTTAAGAACGGCTCAAGCTCGTCAAAACCGGGACCGATCGTAACGATCTTAAGGGTTTCTTCTAAAGTCGACAGTTTCACAAATGTCGATGCAATTTGCGAAAAGTCTTCGTAATCGCGGCGGCGGATAATTAAATCTGGTTCGACGCCTTGGCGCAACCAACGCGTGTAAAGCGCTTGCTGCAAAGTCATTTTTAATCTTTGTTTTTGATAATAGTTTAAAAGATTAAAGACATTTTGATCCATCATCGCAATGAACAGATCACAGTTCAAAAACTCTTTTTGATTTTCGCGAAGACACGTTATGATTTCGGGGATACGAAGCAGGGATTTACGAATATGTAAATCTTCGATGAGTGCTCCGTCCGTGAAGTAGATGACCGTCATAGTCACTGCATTACTCATATATCAAGTTCATTTAATTATAAAATTAGACTGTGGACCAGCAAACACTGGGCTTAAGGCGTAAATTTAGCCCAAGGTCTAGTGAGTGGCTTGAGTTGATCAAATTTGGGTCTAGATTATGGCTTTTTAACCGATTAAACCTGCCCGAGACCTAGGGCTATTGATAATCTAAAATCTAGAATATGAAACTAGGAAAACTGTCCGTTGATAAACAGAAAAAAATCGCCCAAATTGCGTTGTACGCGATGCTTCTTTTTGTGGGATTTGTCGTCGCCGACTTAACCGTTATTTATGTTCGCGATTTGATGATTCCCAATCAAGCTCCTCCGAAGAAACAACCTCACATGCAGGCGCCAACGTATGTTGACCGCAGCCAGTACAGCGCAATTACGAGCAGAAATCTATTTGCCTCAAATGGTATTATGCCTGAAGCGATCACCGCGAAAAAAGAAACTGAATCACAAGTCGAGGTCGCCCCCGTCCCGTCTGCTTTACCGCTGAATTTAATCGGAACACTGGTGCACTCAGATCCTGCTAAATCAATTGCCGCGATCGAAGTAAAAAGTAAAAATTTAACGGGCTCATATGTCACCGGCGCTGAAATTGAAGGCTTAGCAAAAGTTGAAAAAGTAGAACGTGGCATCGTTTACATCCGTAACAGCAACACGAACGCGCTGGAATACATCGAAATGAAAAATGCGAACAAAGTTTCTTTTGATGCTTCAAAACCTTCAACACCTGTCGCCGGCGCTGCTTCAAAAGATGTTCAACAAGTTGCCCCGAACCAATTCGTTATCAAAAAAGCTGATCTTTTAAAATATACCAATGATTTATCGAGCGTCTTGATGGAAGCACGTGCCGTTCCTAATCGTGACCCAAATACCGGAGAGATCAATGGCTTCCGTATCTTGGACATGAAAGAAGGCAGTATTTTTAGTCAATTGGGTTTAAGTCGTATGGACGTTTTAAAAAGCGTGAATGGCGAACCCGTTGATAGCATTCAAAAAGCGATGGAACTTTACAACACGCTCAAGAATGGAAATTCAATTAAATTGGGCATCGAACGTGGTGGAAAAGATCAGACCAACTCGTACGATATTAAATAATTATTTTGAGTGCAGATTTTTAACAGTTTTAGATTTTAAAGTTAATTTAAAAAGCGGGGTTTAGGAATGACCTTTAACAAAAAAATGATATCGCTAGCCACATCGGCAAGTCTTCTATCATCACAAATGGCCGTGGCGCAGTTCGAAGATTTTCCGCCCCCTCCGCCACCGGTTATCGAAGATTCGATGGGAGCACCACCTCCGGTCATTCCTTCTAATCCTGCGGCTTCAAGCGCCACACCTTTCGGTCGTGGATCATCACCTGCAAAGTCGTCATTTGGCGGAGCCCCAACGGGCGGTTCACGCACGATCACCCCTATTAAAAGTTCAAAGTCTGGAGTCCTAACCGATTCGCAGAAATCGAAATTTGCAAAAGCGACCCCTGAAGATATTAATTCAGAAAACTTTCCAGAAACGATTGAATCATTTGATTTTCCAAACGTTGACATCACCGACATCATTAAAGCGATCAGTGAATTAACGGGTAAGAATTTTATTATCGATTCAACAGTTCGCGGTAAAATAACAATTGTTGCTCCTAGTAAAATTACGGTGGCTGAAGCCTATAAAGCTTTCTTGTCGGCACTAGCGATCAATGGATTCACGGTTGTTCCAAGTGGTGGGTTCTTAAAAATCAGAAATGCTCGGTCTGCACAACGTGATAATATCGATACGTATTCGGGCTCGTACTACCCGAACACAGATCAAATGATCACAAAGATCATTCACTTAAAACATATTTCGTCTGACACTGTTCAGTCTCAGCTTCGCCTTTTAACTTCAAGTTACGGCGAAATTGCAGCCTACAATCAAACGAACTCGCTAATCATTTCTGACTTCGGTGCCAACATTGACCGCGTGATGAAAATTTTAAATCAGTTAGATGTTCCAGGCTTTGAAGAGCAATTAGAAGTCATCGGCGTGAAATATGCGAAATCAAAAGACATCGCTGATTTAATCGACAAAGTCGTCAACAAAGGCGCTAAAACACAATCAACAGGTGGCGGCTTTTCTTCGGGTGTTCCCCGTTTTAGCTCGGCCCCGGCTCGTGGTGGTGGTTCAACCAGTCAACAAGGCGCAAGCTACTTCATGGTGTTTCCAGAAGATCGTACCAATTCTTTGATCGTGATCGGTAACCGCGCCGGTATCAACCGCGTGAAGAAATTAATCGCGCAATTAGATTTTAAAGTAAACGCAGAAAGCCAAGGCGGAGTGTACGTTTATTACATGAAAAATGGTGACGCTGAAAAAATCGCGCAGACTTTGCAAGAAGTTGCAAAAGATGCGGGTCCTAAAGCGGCCGCTCCGGCCGCTGGTGGCATGGGTGGTTTCGGTTTACAACCCCAAGGCCAAGCAGCTATTCGTGAAGGTATGTTCGGGGGCGATGTTACAATTAAGGCCGATAAAAATACAAATGCCCTTGTGATTTCAGCCAGTCAACAAGATTACGAAAAAGTTTTAACGATCGTTCGTAAGTTAGATATTCCGCGCGATCAAGTTTACGTTGAAGGTATCATCATGGAGATGGCTTTAAACGATGGCTTTGAACAAAGTGCCGGCTTTATGAAATTTAATGATGGCGGCGGTAAAGCCGGATTCACATCATCGTCTTCAGGTGCGGCCGATTTCTTAAATCCACTAACAGGTGGATCTGCGATTTTAGGTTTCTCTTCAGGCGGGCTTGTTAATATTCCAAATCCTTTAGATTCATCAAAGGCCGCCATTCAGGTTCCAAGTTTAATTGGTTACCTTAATTTATTAAAATCGTTTGGTAAGACAAATATTCTTTCAACACCACAAATTTTAGCTATGGACAACCAGCCAGCTGAAATCGAAGTTGGTGATCAAGTGATCACCGGCGCCACAACTCAAGTTGGAACCAACGGGTCTCCTTCGACGGTTACCCCAACAATGGGTGAAGCAAAAATAAGTTTAAAAATCACGCCGATTATTTCACCGAATAGCGAAAATATTCGTATGGAAGTTGAACAATCAGCGGGCCAGCTTTCTACGATTGCGGTTCCTAAAGGTTTTGATGGATTAGCTCAGCCGTTATCAACGCGTAAAATTAAAACGAAAATCATCGTGAAAAATGGTGATACCGCGGTTCTTGGTGGTTTGATCAAAGATGAAGAGTTAGAAACGGTCAAAAAGGTTCCGCTGTTAGGTGATCTGCCGATCTTAGGTTGGTTATTTAAAGGGAAAAGTTCAAATAAGAAAAAAGTGAACATGCTAGTTTTCTTAACTCCGAAAATTATCCGTAATTCAGAAGATCAAAAGAAAAACTTAGCCGCTAAAACAACTGAGCGTCTTAAGTTTGTTAAGGAACAAGGCGGCAAAGACCCTTACGGGGCGACTGTCGACAAACTTTTAAAACGTGAGGCCCGCGCGCCGCAAAGCGAAGCAGCACCTACTCAGAAGAAATAATTTTTGATATAAAGGATACAAATGGCCCAACTAGATATTTCGGGAGTCTTAGCTAAAGCGACGTCGTTATCGGCAGATCAGATTAAATCTGTTCTGAAGAATCCGTCTGTCTCGCAGGCTAGCTCTGTCGGCGATACTTTGGGTAAAAAAGATTACTCATCGGCCGATGATTTAGTGGCCGATCTTTGCCGCGAGTTGGGCTTAGATTTTATTAAAGATATTCCGGTCAACGATATCAGCGCCGATTTGATTCGTGATCTACCAATCAATTACGCGAAAACCCAAGGCATCCTACCCTACCGTGTTGAAGGCGAAACGATCGTCGCCTTAACTTCAAATCCGATGAATTCAAAAGCATTGGATGATCTACGTATTTTATTTAGTAAACGCATTCGTCCCTTAGTCAGCACCACCCAACGCGTGCAAGATGCGATTAATCGTGTTTACGAAAAAAGCACCGCGAATTTAAGTGGGATGGACGAGATCGACGAAGATGAAATGGACCTAGAAGATCCGATCATCGACTTACTTGAAGCCGGTGAAGACGATGCTCCGGTTATTAAATTAGTGAATTCTTTATTATTCAGAGCTGTGAAAGAAAAAGCGTCCGATATTCATATTGAGCCTTACGAAAAAGATATGGTCGTACGTTACCGTGTTGACGGTATTTTATTTGATATTTTCAAACCACCTAAAAAATTACAAAACGCTATCACGTCTCGTATTAAAGTGATGGCCAATTTAAATATCGCTGAAAAACGTTTACCGCAAGATGGCCGTATTCCATTAAAAGTCGGCGGTAAAGATATCGATATTCGTTTATCGACAGTTCCCACCACTTTCGGTGAACGCTTAGTTATGCGTCTACAAGATAAATCAAGCCAGGTACGTGAACTTTATCAAATGGGTTTTTCTGAGGACACGATTCGAGTACTAGATGATTTGATTTACAGATCGTATGGTATTTTGATCGTTACCGGCCCCACTGGTTCTGGTAAATCAACAACCCTATACGGCTGCGTTTCTAAATTAAATAAACCTGATATTAATATTCTTACCATCGAAGACCCCGTCGAACAACGTATTCACGGTGTCGGCCAAGTTCAAGTGAACGCCAAAATCGGCTTAACGTTTGCTTCGGGCTTAAGATCGTTTCTTCGTCAAGATCCGGACATCATCATGGTCGGAGAGATTCGTGACTTAGAAACGGCCGAACTTGCGATCAATTCATCATTAACGGGACATCTTGTGCTATCGACAATCCATGCCAATGATGCGGCCGGAGCTTTTCCGCGCTTAATGGATATCGGTTGTGAACCCTTCTTAATTGCAACTTCAGTTCTTGGGGTACTAGCGCAACGTTTAGTGCGTGTTCTTTGCCCCCATTGCAAAGCCCCTCACGTCGCAACTGATTTCGACTTAGTGACTCTTGGAATTACGCGCGATCAACTTTCGGGCGGAAATATCTGCAAACCCATTGGCTGTGAACAGTGTGGACAGAAAGGTTACATTGGTCGAACGCTAATTGCCGAAATTTTACCGATCACCGACGACATTCGCTCTTTAATCATGCAGCGCAAAGACGGTAGTTCTATTAAAAAACAAGCCATCGCGAATGGAATGAAAACATTCCGTGATCACGGTATTCAAAAGGTTTTAGCTGGAATCACAACGCTTGAAGAATTAATTTCAAATACACAAATGGATATCTAAGCAAGCAACGCTTGCAGGATGCGGAAGCTGGACTATGCCGATTTTTGAGTACAAAGGTTTAACAAAAGACGGAAAAAATACGAAGGGCACGATCGACTCTGAAAACTTACGTGCTGCGCGCATGAAGTTAAAAAAAGACGGCGTGTTTGTCGTGTCGATTGCGGATAAGAAAAAATCGTCGACCGCAAAAAAAACAAGTGCCCGTGGACGTTCAGGATCTGTTCCCGTTAAAGATTTAGCCTTAATGACCCGTCAGCTGGCGACTTTGATTAAAGCCAACGTACCGCTAGTCGAGACATTAAGTGCCGTCGCCGAACAAGTTGAAAATCCGATGTTATCTGAAGCACTATCTGACGCAAAAAATATGGTGAACGAAGGTTTATCGTTACACAAAGCTTTAGGTAAATACCCAAATATATTTAGTACAATTTATTTATCGATGGCCGAAGCTGGTGAAATGTCAGGAACATTAGATGTTATTTTATTACGACTGGCTGAATTCACTGAAGCGCAAGCTGAACTTCGCCAACGAATCAAAAGTGCCACGACCTACCCGATCATCATGCTTGTCGTGATCACGCTCGTAATTTTTGGATTATTCACCAAAGTCCTTCCTGAAATTTTAAGCGTTTTTGAGTCTTTTGATGGAATGGTTTTACCCTGGTATACGCTAGCTATTTCAGATATCAGTAAAGTGATGATTAAATACTGGTACTTATTTTTTGGCGGTATTATCTCGACCGTTTTCTTATTTTTAAATTGGAAAAATTCGACCGAAGGGCGAAAAAGTTGGGATGCGATTTCATTAAAAATTCCAATTTTTGGCGACATCATCCGCATGGTCGCCATCGCCCGCTTTACCCGAACCCTGGCCACTTTGCTTCAAGGCGGCGTCCCAATGCTGAACGCGTTAGATATCGTGCGTAATGTTGTCGACAATCATTCTATTGCGCTTGCGATCGACCAAGCAAAAAGTAATATCGCAGAAGGAGAATCAATCGCCGGTCCACTGAAGAAATCGGGCCATTTTCCGCCATTAGTGGTTCATATGGTTGGTATTGGCGAAAAAACAGGTGATTTAGAGAACATGCTGACCTTAGTCGCAGATGCCTACGACTTCGAAGTGAAGGACAAGGTCGACAACCTGACAACTGTTATTAATCCTATCATGACCTTATTGATTGGGGCCGTTATTTTTGTCATAATCATCTCTGTTGTTGTTCCAATGTTTGAATTAACATCCCTAATGGGCGGATAATAGAATATTAAAAATGGAGATCTTATGCTTTTCAGAAAATCTAAACTAAATAACTCGGCCGGTTTCTCTTTGGCCGAGATCATGATCGTTCTAGTTATCATCGGAACCTTACTCGGTTTTATTTTACCTCGCGTTCGTGAGGGTTCAATTAAATCTAAAATTGGTACGACGAAGATGAAAATGTCAGAAATCGAAAACAAAATTAACGAATACAATTCTGAATGCGGAAAAAACCCGAAATCATTATCGTTCGTTTATGAAGATGATCCTTCATGCCGCAATTGGACTTCAAATTCAAAAGGCAAAAAACAAACTGCCGATGAATTCGGAACTGACTTCGTTTACGAAGCGACCGACACCGGTTACACTTTGAAATCATTAGGCGCTGACAAAAAAGAAGGCGGCTCTGGTTTCGATAAGGATATTTACTCTGAAAACTCTCAAGGCGCTGGGGAATAACCCCACGCTGACTAAGCCGTTTAAACACACCGATAATAACAATGGGTTCTCTTTGATGGAGATGATCATTGTTATTATTATTATCGGCGCAGTCATGGGCCTTGTGCTGCCCCGTTTACTTGATAAAAAATCCCAAACACGCAAAGTAATGCGCGAATTTGTCATTGCCGGCAAAGATCTTAGAAATCGTGCCAAATTAAATAACATCACTTATCGCTTAGCTTTTCGATTAGATGAAAATAAGCAAGCGTGGTGGGTTGAAAAGTCGAACAAAGTTGTTTTTATTGATAAGAAAAAATTAGATGCTGAACGCGATGCCGCGAAGTCGACCTTTAGAAAAGACGATGAAGAAGGCAAAGCCGTGCCAGAGTTTCAACCCGACACGACGATCTTTAAAAAAGAGCAGACCCTACCTAAAGGATTTAGTTTTAAACACATTGAAAGCGGTCCGCAAGACCTTGTAGCAACAGATGGTACGGCTTACATTCACTTTTTCCCGCAAGGCCTGATCGAGGCCTCTACCATTCAAATAGAAGATGACAAAAAGAATATCTGGACACTTGTTTTTAATCCCATCACAGGTCACTCTGATATTATTCCTGAAGCAAAGACGCTAAAGGATCTAACACGCTAAGGACAGCTTTGAGCCCAACTGTAAGGTTTAAGAAAATTCAATTTTCAAAATCAGGCTTCACTTTAATTGAAGTCGTTTTAGCTTTAATGGTCATGGCCTCAGGTTTACTTATTTTAATGAATTCTTGGGCCGGCACCTACAGCCGCTTACGAAAAACTCAAACGCAAGTTGAAATCGTCGGGCTTTTAGAAAGAAAAGTCAGTGAAATCGAACGCGAATACAAAGGTAAATCACTAGACTCAATCCCTGAAGATAAAGCCGATGATTTCGGATCTGATGTTCCCAACTATTCGTGGAAGATGAAATCTAGAAAATTAGAAATTCCAGACTTAAGCCCGCTGCTTGTAGGCCGCGAAGGCGGAGCCAATACAAATCTTTTAATGATTATGAAATTGTTCACCGACCATCTTTCAAAATCGGTCAAAGAGGTCAAGATCACCGTCACACACAAAGAAGGTAAGAAAAAACCTTTAAGCGTTGATGTGACGATCTACATGGTCGACTACGACCGCCCGTTACCAATGCCTGGCGCCGGAGCACCGCCTTCATGATTCTTACACAAGCAAACTCTAAAAAAGGTTTCAGTTTAATCGAAGTGCTTTTAGCCATTACGATTTTATCGACGCTTATGGTTTTATCTTCACAAGCATTAAGCCGCGCTTTAAAAGCTAAAGTTAAAATTCAAGCCGAAGTCGATGACGCTAGCTCTTTACGGGACACCATGCGCTTGATTCGCACCGATTTAAATTTAGCTTTTCATTACCGCGACGTCGAAAAAGAAATCAGTGATATCGTGGCCAAACCAAAAGCCGTCAACGGGCTGGCCACGCCAACAGCTCCAACGCCAGCCGTTCCTCGTGAAAATAAACGCGAAGACCCGGTGACCGATTTTGATGGAGCTGAAGATAAGATGAACTTTGTCACCTCGAATAACGGCCGAACGACCGCCAATGCTCTGCAAGCTGATTTTGTCGAAGTCGGCTATTCTCTGAAAGACTGTAAAAATTTAACGGACCCATCTAAATCTAGCAAATGTCTTTTTCGCCGCATTCAATCTGTAATTGATAACGACGTCACTGAAGGGGGGACTGAGTCCGTTCTTTTAGAAAATGTTTCTGAATTTAAATTGCGCTACTTCGGCGAAGGAAAGCAAGATTTTGTATCCACGTGGCAAACCAAAGGAAATGACGGCGCAACAAAAGGCCGTTATCCCGAAGTCGTTGAGGTGACATTGGGAATCTCTCATGAAGTGGATAAAAAGAAAAAAACGTACTCGATGCAATTTGTGGTGCCGATTCATTTTCCGAACAACCCTCCCCCCACTTCAACTGCGACATCTAACGGTATGCCCGCATCGCCGACCGGCGTAGTGCCAGGAACTTAACATGATTGATTTTAAAAAAATAAAATCACGCCTAACCTATAATCCACTGGTTCGCGCTAAGAAAAAAGGCGTCGCTTTAATTATGGCCATGACCATTCTATTATTCATGGTCTATATCGCCAAAGAAGTTTCACGCGATTCTTTGATCGAATTTGCCGTCAATAGCCAAGAGCTCAATCGCCTTAAAGCGTACTACGCCGCCCGCAATGGGATGCAGTTAGCTTTGTTACGCGTTAAAATTTTTCAGCAGACATCCCGGTTAGCTTTACCACCCGGTATGGCCGGAGAGTTAGACCAAATTTGGAAATTTCCGTTTGCTTGGCCGATTCCGGTTCCTAAAGAAGTTAATTCTGTGGCTAAAGATTCGGTCGCAAAGCTTACGGCTGAATCGTTTATGGACGCAACATACACCCATACCATTGACGATGAAGGTTCAAAAATCGACGTCAACGATCTGATTTCGCCGTCAAAAACTTTACAAGACGTTACTAAAAAGCAATTACTAACAATCTTTGAAAGAAAATTAGAGTTTGATGAAGAGTTTCGTAAAGAGTATCAAAGCTTTCGCTTCGAAGATTTAGTCAACCGCATGATCGACTGGATGAGTGACAAAAATACCAGCGCTGGCGGTGGTAGTAAAAAACAATATTTTAGCGCGCTCGGCGAACAGTATCCTCCTAATCGCGGCTTTAGAACCTTAGACGAAATGCGTTTAGTTCCGGGCATGACCGAAGAGTTTTTCAAAATATTAGAAAGCCAAGTCACCATCTACGGAATGAAGGCGATCAATCCAAACACCGCGCCCGAAGAGGTTTTAAAATCTTTAGACAAAGGCATGACGGATGAAGCTGTCAAAGAAGCCTTAGCGCGCAGAAACGATCCCGATTTAGGTGGGCAGTTTAAAGGAACAGACGCCGCCGCATGTTCGAAAGATTTTAAAGATTTTGTTTTAAGTCGCGGTGCCCGATTAGATCCAAGTTTTGATCAAATTCCGATGGTCTGCGATAAAGTCGTCAATTTTAAAATCAAATCGACAGGAATTTTTGGTAACGGCTCACACGCCGTAGTTAAAGAAATTACGACCGTCGTGATTGATCTTAGCCGTGCGGCGAATTTAGTAAAATCAATGGTCGATAAAGAAAAAGCAGCGGGCCAAGCCCAACAAGGAACCGGTGCAGGTGGTACCGGCGCTGCGGGCGCAGGCGGAACAACTGGACAAACATCTGGTGCTCCGAAACAAGATCCACTTCCCAAAGGTCCACCCCGTGTCGTATACTGGTCCGAGAATTAAAATATTCTGGGCCTAAGAATGAATCGACGGTCAGTATTTATATAGAAGGAGTTTAATAATATGAGATCAATCGGTATTGATATCGGTGAATACTCAGTTAAAATTGTTGAACTTATTCAAAATAAAAAAGCTGTCGCGATCAACCAAATTCAAGAAAAAGTTTTAAATACGAATGGGTCTCCGCAAGATCGCGAACTTGAGACGATTGAATTCATGCGTGAATTCATGGCGTCGCAAGATTTTTCAAATTCAAAATTTGTCATGGCCGTGCGCCAAGACAAAGTCACGTCACGCTTTAAGACATTTCCGTTTTCAGATAAAAACAAAATTCAAAAAAGTTTATCGTTTGAAATGGAAGAAGATATTCCATTTGATACAGACGCCTGCGTTTTTGAATCAAAACTGATTCGCACGCAAGGCCAAAGCGCCGATGTGATCGCGAATGCGGTTCCCAAACAGCATGTCGAAAAAATTATTTCATTGGCCGCTGATTTCGGCATTGAATTAAATATCATCACGATCGAAGGCTTAGCTTTTGCGAACCTGGTCGAACCTTGGGATCAAACTCCGCCTGATATTAAAAATGACTTCGTCATCGACGACATTGAAAAACCGAAAAAAAACTTACAAGTTATTTTAAATATCGGTCACCGTAAAACTTTATTCACAGTCTTTGAAGATAATCGTTTGATCTTTACCCGCAGTCTTTTCTGGGGCGCGGACCAAATGATCCAAGACATCGTTAAACGCTTTCAAGTTCCGGTTTTAGATGCGTCTAAAACACTACAAACTCAAGGTCAGCTTTTGTTGTCAAAACAAGGGGCTAGCTTTGAACAAACGCAGCTTTCGGATTTATTAAGTAAATCTTTGCGTGAACTGGTTCGCGATGTGCAAATGACCGTGCTTGAATTGCAAAGTGAATTCAACGCCGAAATTTCTGAGATTCATTTAACAGGTGGATTAAGCTTACTTCATAACTTAGGTGCGTTTTTAACTCAGCATCTAGAAATTAAGTGTAACCCCGTATCTTTACTTCAAGCCTACGCGCCTTCGATTGCGGCGTTAGGCCTATCTGATAAAAGTGAATCCATTGAGGCCCGCTTTACGGTTGCCTTGGGTAGCGCATTAGAATCGTACAAAAAACCACGAAACCCAGCCACGAACTTACTTAAAGGCGAATTTGCAAAACAAAATAATCGCTTGAAAGTTCTTTGGCAGCAATGGGGTACCGTTGCACAAATAGCTGCGGCTAGTTTAGTGATTCTATTTATTTGGTCATCATTCAGAGAAAGCTTTACAGCGTCACTGGCTGAACGCGGTGACGAAGCGTTAATTTCACAAGCTAAAACCGTCGCGCGGTTACCAAAAAAACAAGCCAATGAATCTGGCGTTAAAAAATACATTCGTGATAATAAGAAAAAAGCGAACGCTTTAAAATTAGTGGCTCAAGTGGCTCAAATGAATTCAGCTTTAGAAGTTTTGAAAAAAGTCAGTGAAGCCGCGCCGGGTAAAGAACAAATTAAAGTCGATATCATGACCTTTCAAATTAAAGACGACTTAGTGCAAATGATCGGCTACGCCAATACTCCGCGCGAAGTAAATCTATTAGCGCAAAATTTAAAATCTTTAACTTCAAGCGGTGACGTGACGCAAGGACAAGCAAACTTAGCTTCGATTCCAAATCGCGTGGCGTTCAATATTACTTTTAAAGCTGATCGAGGTTTAGTTAAATGAGTCGCTTAGATGAACTAAAAGATCAGTTAAAAGCTACGGGCCAACGGATTGGCACGGCCATTCAAGAAACAGAAGGCTACCAAAAGTTACAAGACCACTATCAATCTCTAAATCCAAGTTCGCAAAAAATGGCTTGGGTCGGAGGCATTGTTTTAGCCGCAGGCCTGGTTTTATTTTATCCCCTTTCGCAAATTTCAAATTCACAAGCATTGATGGTTTCTTTTGAAGAAAAAAGAAATTTAATTCGCGATTTATTTAAAACCTATCGTGAGTCGTCAGCCCAAGCCAGCATCCCCGTCCCCCCTGCTGTCGAAATACTAAAATCTTCGATCGATACGATCATCAACGGAGCCAATTTACTTCCCGAACAACGTGTCGGAACAATCGAAAGCACGGTCGAAGGCCGCCTGATTCCACAAAGTTTAGTCAGCCATGTTTTAGAAGTAAAACTAGCGAAATTAAACCTGAAGCAAATCGTTGATATCGGAACTTCGATCACCGGCATTTCTCCCAGTGTTAAAATGAAAGACTTAGTCATCACGGCTCATTCGACAGACACGCGGTACTTTGACGTGACTTATAAACTTTACTCTTTGAACGTTCCGGAACCAACGCCCGAACCGTTACCAGAACCAGAAATTAAAACTAAAAAAGGCAATGCCAAACCTTCAAACAAGGATGATAAAGAGGCCGGAGAATGATGAACGGAATTATCAAATCATTTCGTTTCATTTTCGCAAACAAGTGGAAAATTATTTTAACCGTTTGGTTTACTTTAATTTTTATTTTCGTCTTATTTCCGTTTAATGACTTAAATGATTTGATCTCGGCCCAAGTTTCAAAATTAACGCAGAATAAAATTTTTTTGCAATTTGAAGAGCTTCATTTAAACCCTTTCAGCCCTACCATTACTGTTAATAAAGTATTCATTGAATCAGCCAACATGCCCGCTTTAACTTCTCAAGAACTTTCAGTTTCTCCGTCGTTATCTTCATTGATCAGCAAACAACCTGAAGGCACAATCGTCGCCAACGGTTTTTTAAAAGGAAATGTTGAAATTCATTTAAAATCAGGCACAAAAACCGAAACGGGACTGGCGCGCTCAAGATTAGATATTCAGGCGAAAAGCCTTGGGATCAAAGAGATCCGCGAGTTAGCTCAGTTACCAGTGGCTTTACGTGGTACTTTGAATTTAAACGCGACCGCTCAAGCTGATCTGACTTTTACCGAACAACCTGAAGCCGAAATGAGTTTAACAATTCAAAAGTTTGAAATGCCTAGTGGCTCAGTTAATTTGGGCGACATGGGCCGAGTGAATTTACCTGAAATAAAATTTGCCGCCGTTGAACTTAAAGGAAAATTAGCGAACGGAAAATTCACAATTGAAACCGGAAAATTAGGTTCAAATAAAGACGAGCTTTACGGCGACATCAAAGGTGATCTAACTTTAACGTTTCAAAATCAAAACGGACAAATCACACCATTCGTTGGTGGTTACAACATTGATTTAAATTTAAAAGCGACGGCCGGTTTTAAAGAGCGTGCGAAATTTTTCTTAACTTTCTTAGACGGTTATAAAACTGAAATGGCCGACGGCACCCAGTACAAATTTAAAATCCAGGCGTCTTCAGCCGGCATGCCCCCGCAATTTACTCCCCTTCGCTAAAAAAGGTACCTGATACCTCATTTTTCTGCCCGATCCGTATCACAAACCGCTAAGGTGGCGGCTGACACGTAAATTTGATCTGACGCTGGCCAACACCATGCATATTCTTAAAGCAAATCAGAGGTCCTGATTGACTCATAAGGCACCCCAATAGAAAAAGAAGAAGGAGGGTATATGGCTGGAGTAAATAAAGTAATTGTCATTGGCCGTTTAGGCAATGATCCGGAGATGAAAGCGGTTGGCCAAGGCGCAACTGTAACTCGCTTAAGTGTCGCGACAAGCGAAAACTGGGTGGATAAAGGTGGACAAAAACAAGAGCGTACCGAATGGCACCGCATTGTTGTTTGGGGTAAATTAGCAGAAATCTGCGGTAAATATTTATCTAAAGGTCGCCAAGTTTACGTTGAAGGTCGTCTTCAAACACGTTCTTGGGAAGACAACGGACAAAAAAAATACTCAACTGAAATCGTGGCAAGCACAGTTCAGTTCTTAGGTTCTAACGCTGAACAAGGTGCAAATTCTAACGCAACTCAAGGTGGCGGAATGAATCAATCTTCTGGTAACGGCGGCGGCGGAAATGATTTCAATTTCGCTGACTTTGGTCCAGAGCCAACATTCAACCAAGGCGAAGAAATCCCGTTCTAGTTTGAACGAACTTATTTTTCATCTATTTAGAAAAGGCCTGATAAAGGCCTTTTCTTTTTTTTAAAACCTATTCAATATAAATGGATGAAGTTATTTCCATCCGCTTTTCTGATTTCAATTTTAGCCTCGGTTTTACTAAACAGCTGCTCGGTCTACAAATCGCCCCAGCGTAAAGATTTTGAGTCTGAATCAGGTAACTTCAAAGTTCAAAATTTAAAACAGTTGGCATGTTCTGAAACTAGCATCAAAGCGCAGGCTTCAACATCGCGCTTAGTAACGGTTTTACAAAGCGAATCAAAATCTGAAAGTCAGTTTATCTGGGAATATATTATCGACGATCAATCTTATTTTGAATCCGATAATTCAAAAGGAGAATACTGTGCTTTCAAGTCGACGTAAGTTAGTTGTCGGTTTACCACTTTTAATTTCTTTGCTAGCACTACCCGCTTTTTCGGCGCAAGTGACCCAAGTTAAAAGCAACAAAGTCATGATCGACAACCAAGGCGACGACCTTCAGGTGGGGCAAGAGTACTATTTAGTGAACGGAGAAACTAAAAAAGTAGGTTTAGTTCAAATCTCGATCGTTAAAAATGGCAAGGCCATTGCCGTAATCACCAAAGGAAAATCAGCCGGAAAAGAAAGTTTGCAACTGAACCCGGGATCAACAGCAGCGATCTCTGAAGATGTCGACCCCGTCGTCGCCAGTGATGCATCGCCCGGAAAAGTTTATCGCTACGGTTCAAAAAAAGTCAGTGTCGTTTTAAATCTATTTTCAAATTCAATGACGGCAAAAGAAGCCGACAAAACATCACCGACTCCGAATATCGAAGACGTTTCGATGAAGGGCTCTTCGTTTGGCATCACGGGCGTATTAGATATGCCGCTGAACGGTTGGTTCACTTTACGTGGAACAGCCGGCTACGAGCCTTTTAAAGCCAGCGGCACCGCGTATAATCCCACAAGCTGCGACAACCAATCATCAGCCAACTGTACGGCCGAGATGACCTACTTATCGTTTGGTGCGTACGGCCGTTTCGACTTTTACAAATCAAAAGCCATTTTAGGTTGGGGCGCCGTCGGCGGAACCATGAAGTTACCAATGTCAAAAACATCGACTGCTTTAAAAACTGACGATATTAAGATGACAGCGACTTATGGCTTCGCTTTAGGTATGGATTATTTTATCAACCATAAGTACTTCATTCCGGTTTCCATCGAACAGCAAGTTTTCATGCCGTCAGACACGGTTAAAGCTAGCATCATGGCGATTCGCTTCGGCGTCGGAATGGCACTTTAAATTTATTCAAAGAATATGAAATAATTATTCAAAGTGTTCAAAGCTGCTGTTTTTTAAAAGGTAATTTTGACCATTTAAAAAATAGCTTACTTTCGAAGACGAACCGTCCGTAATTTTACCGATACAAATCAAATCTTTGCCGCACTCACTTCTAAAGTCGCTTTGTAGCTTCAAAAAATTATTTTCATTCACCGTCAAAAGTAAAACGTAATCTTCACCGCCCAGAGCTGCGAACTCAAAAACGTTTTGCTTCGTCAGACAACAAAAGTCTTTAAGCTCACTTGAAACCGGAATTTTTTCTAACTGAATGGAACCTTCACAGTTTGATGACTTCAACAACTTAGATAAATCCGCAGCTACCCCATCAGAAACATCCATCATCGCCGTCACCGCGGCTTCACGGCCTAAAAAAAAACCTTCTTGCAACTGAGCGGTCGGCTCAAAATGCGCTTTAATCAAACTGTCTGAACCTGGTGACGTTAACGACTGGACTTGGAGCAAGCGAAGCCCCGCTCTAGAATCACCGACCGGGCCCGTAACGCAAATAAGATCACCTTTTCGCGCGCCCGATCTTGTTTTTAGATGTTTTTTTAAAACTGTTCCATGAACGACCGGATTAACAACGATTAAATTCGATGAACGGTTTGTATCTCCGCCAACTAAAGTAATATTCTGCCGAAGACATTCATTCTTAAAAGCCAAAGCGAATTCTGTGATCCACTGATCCGAAATTTCTTTCGGAAGTGCCAGCGATAAAAATACGTAAGTGGGTTGCGCGCCCATGGCGGCGATATCACTTAAATTAACAGCCAACGATTTTTTCGCCAATTGCTTAGCCGTTATTTGATCTTTTAAAAAGTGGGTGCCTTCGATCAACATATCGGTTGTTACCACCGTGTACTGATCAAAACTAACCCCAGGTAAAACGGCGCAATCATCGCCTGGTCCTACGATCACGTCTTCACCCGTTTTCATTTTAAATAAATCAATGATTTCTGATTCTTTCATTATTAGCCCGCCAATTGTCACTTTGTCCGGATATTAAACAACACCCTTCGACAAAGAACCATCCAATTCGTCTAGCGTGGCACCGTATTAGCTACGGGTAAAGCTATGCGGAACGTCTCTGTCAAATACATCAACACTCTGGCTTTGCTGGCATTCATCACTATGGCCCAAGTCACTCTAGCCAGTGATAACTGCGCCCTAGGCAAAATACAGTTCACGGCCGAGCCGAACCAGATTTTAGCCCAGGTTTTCGCACCGATTTCAGAAGATAAAGATTTAAATCTTTCAGCCAATTCAACCACCATCGAAGAAGATTTAAAAAAACAAAACGTGCAATACATTAAGGTCAAAGACCGCGAGTACGATTTCATTCGCTACGTCATTGACGTGAATGGTTCTAACCGTATGAACCGCTTGGCCTGCCATGTTTACCAAGACTGGAAAACGGTTCTAACCATGGCTGCCGACTTACCACAGGAAGTCGCCGGAGCCTTTGAAGGACTTCATAAAAACAATATCGAAGGTCGCCTTTACATGCGCGACCTTCACGGCGATATCGATACTCTTTACCACGAGTTGTTACACGCGTATTTAACGCATCAAAATTACCAAGGACTTGCAACGCCACTTTCATTCTATTATTTTCGCGACTCTGAAATCGAACGCGCTAGCTTTCTTTACGCCAATTATTTTTCGGGGCAAGAGATCGCCACCTATACTTTTCAAGGGATGCTTTATCCAGAACGCACCGAAGACGCCATTGAAAAATTATTAAATCTGTTGCGTATCGCTAAAAACTTAACGCCAAGTAAAACTGACTCACAAGTTGTTTTGAATAAAAAGCATAACGGCATGGAAACAATTGGCATCCATTTAACGACCGGTGATTTTTTTGTACCCGCTCAAGAGCTCATACAACAAAAAATTCCAACTTCTCTTTACGCCAACTACATCACGAGAAAAGTGATCGCATTAAATGCTTATGCCGAAAAAGCATTTCAAGTACTAGAACCGTACGCAGAAAAAACCGAATTCGACTATATTGAAATTACGCTGAAGCGACAATTAGCAAAGTCTGAAAAAGACACCGCCATCGAACAAGCGCAAAAGATTCTATTTTCAGACGATTTAAAACCAAATGGTTATCTTTACGAATTTAAAAAATGGACTGAATCCGTTTGGTTTCAACCGAAATAATTTTTTGCTAACCCATCACACGCTGAACATTAATAATGCCTTTGATTTTCTGAAGCGCCAAAATAGCTAACGATAATTGCGCAACGTCTTTGACAGCGATTTCAAACTGACAAACTGCTTTTTTATCCCGGGTCGTTCGAATCTGCGCCGATTCAATATTAATTCCTTGCACCGAGAACGTCTCAGACATCAGTTTTAATAATCCCGGAACGTCTTGGCTGATGACTTCCAGTTTAACTTGACGTTCTTGACCGTCAGCCGCTGATTTCGAAGTCCACGATACGTCAACCCGACGCATTTGATCCATCTCTAGCACCTTACGGCAATCGGCACGATGGATGATGATTCCTTTACCACGGCTAATAAAACCCGTGATCGCGTCACCCGGAATCGGACCGCAGCACTTTGCAAAATGCACCAAGACATCATCCATGCCGTCGACGATCACTAAAGAATTTGATTTCTTAAGTTTGGCCTTGGCTGATTTGACAACTTTCTCTAAGAAAGTAATGGCTTCGGGCTGTTCGCTTTTTTCGACTTCTTTTTGAATAGCGTCCGGACTTAAATTATCAATCAGATGTTTGGGTTCAAACTTTCCGTAGCCCACGCGCGCGAAAAGTTCTTCGACGTCGGTGATACCACTTTCACGCATGTAATTATCAAAGTCAGGACCCTTTAAATATTTAGCAGCCCCCAACCCAAATTTACGAAATTCTTTTTCAACAAGGTCTTTACCAATCGCCACCGAGTTTCGGCGTTGTTCTTCTTTAACGAACTGTCTGATTTTAGATTTAGCTTTATTAGTAACAACAAACTTCAGCCAATCTTTCGAAGGCGTTTGCGTTTTAGACGTGATAATTTCAACGCGGTCGCCGTTAATTAATTTATGCTTTAATGGAACCATCTTTCCGTTCACACGCGCACCCGTCGACATATTTCCTAACGACGTATGAATCGCGTAAGCAAGATCGACCGGCGTGGCATTTTCTGGAAGCTCTTGCACGTCACCCTTTGGGGTAAATACGTAAATGTCATGCTCCATCAAATTAGTTTTGACGTGATCTAAAAACTCGTCGGCAGAGCCTGATTTGTTCAAAGAAACTAAATCGCGCATCCAATTTGTTTTTTGTAATTCAGTGTCGTCTAATTTACCGCGTTCTTTATAATTCCAGTGGGCCGCGATTCCTTTTTCGGCAATCAAGTGCATGTCTTCAGTACGAATTTGCACTTCGATACGATCACCACCGGGGCCAATCACCGTGGTATGCAGTGATTGATAATTATTTGATTTTGGCATCGCGATGAAGTCTTTAAATCGCCCCGGAATCGGCTTCCAGATCGAATGGATGTAACCCAGCACTTCGTAACACTCAACGACTGAACTGACGGTAATACGAAACGCTAAGACGTCATAAATTTGATCATACGTTAAGTTACGGGCTGTCATCTTACGGTAAACCGACCATAAATGTTTTGCGCGTCCGTAAACTTTATATTTTTTAATTGTCGATTTCGTTAAAACTTCGCCGATCGCCCGGCGCACTTCATCGATATAGCGCTTAGTCTCATTCTCGGTCTTTTCGATCATTTGTTTTAATTCGTAAAACTTATCTGGCCTTGAGTATTTAAAACAAAGATCTTCTAATTCAATCTTTAAAGCACTGATACCGATACGGCCCGCTAGCGGACAATAGATCTCTAGAGTTTCTTGCGCGATACGTTCCTGTTTTTCGTAAGGCATATGATTCAGCGTACGCATATTGTGAAGTCGGTCAGCTAGCTTCACCAGAACGACACGCACGTCTTTGCCCATGGCGACAATCATCTTACGAATATTTTCGCCCTGCTTATCAAAGCTATTTCTAAAATTCATAAGTCCGATTTTAGTAACGCCATCAACAAGGGCAGAGACCGTTTCACCGAATTCTTTTTTAATAACTTCTAATGTCGCATCGGTGTCTTCGACGGTGTCATGCAACAACCCCGTTGCGATCGTATCTAAGTCTAATTGCAAATCAGCCAAAATGCCGGCCACATTTAAAGGATGAGAAATATATGGTTCGCCCGAGCGACGTAACTGCCCTTCATGAGCTTTTTCTGAAAACTGATACGCTTTGATGATAAATTGCAAAGGTGCATCGGGATGGTAGGCTTTTATTTTTTCGCACAGTTCTTCGATAGTTTTGATCGGCTTTTGCGGTAATCTATCGTCTGTCGAGATTTCTAACATAATGTTATTTTAAAACAAAAGAACCCGCTTATTAAGCGGGTTCTTTATAAAGATGAAAATAGTTTTAAATTACAGACCAAGAGCTGTGTCGAGTTAAAGATCTACTTGCTTAAGCTTACTTGTTTAAGTCTGCTAACATATCAGTTTGAGCCGTGATTGGATCGATTTTAGATTCAAAACCAACGTTGCCCATAGCCACTTCGCGAAGTGAGTTCACGATGTACTTGTTGTTTCTCATTGCAACAGTGCAATCACTGCCCTTTAAAAGTTGTTTAGCGC
This sequence comes from Bdellovibrio sp., assembly GCA_014376935.1. Classification (GTDB taxonomy): domain Bacteria; phylum Bdellovibrionota; class Bdellovibrionia; order Bdellovibrionales; family Bdellovibrionaceae; genus Pseudobdellovibrio. The sequence continues at coordinate 13,220 of JACMQO010000043.1, read as the reverse complement.
GCTTAGCGACTAATAAAACTAATGCAAAACGATTAGGAACTTTATCCATACAATCTTCAACTGTTACGCGAGCCATCGAAAACCTCCAATGAGAGTGGAATATCTTTAAAGATGAGTCACTGATAATAGCCCTAAGTGAGCCAAATCTCAACCATTTTTTTAAATTCAGCGTATGAGCGCTCAAAATCGTCGTTCACAAGCTGCACATCGAACTCACCCGCTTTGAGGATCTCTTTTTCAGCATTCTTCATACGGATATCTAAATCCGGAGGTGGGGCACCGTCTCGCTTAATGACGCGGCGACGCAATTCTTCGATCGAAGGGGGTAAAATAAAGACGGTTTTGGCATCAGGGTATTTATCTTTAAACGTCATGACACCTTGAATGTCGATATCCATAATCACGCATTTTTCGCGCGCCCAGGCCATATTGATTTGCTCGTAGGATGTTCCGTAAAAATTCGTATGAACTTGGGCCCATTCGATAAAGAAATCTTCTTTAACTTTTTTGTTAAACTCTTCAATCGAAATAAAGAAATAAGGCTTACCTTCACTTTCGTGATGGCGCATCGGACGCGTCGTATATGTGATGACGTCATGAATCCGAGCGTCTTCAACCGCCAACTTTTCAACGAAACTACTTTTACCTGCACCGCTCGGAGCGGCCACAATAATCATACGTGTCTTCATTCGATATTTTGCACCTGTTCGCGGATACGCTCGATAAGTGTTTTTGATTCAACCACGGCTTCAGTGATACCTGCGACCTGACTTTTCGAACCAATCGTATTTACTTCACGCAAAAGCTCTTGGGTATAAAAGTCTAATTTTTTACCTTCAACAACAGGAGCTTCGATGATCTTTTCGAAATTTTTTAAATGCTCTGCTAACCGAGTGATCTCTTCGTTGATATCTGCTTTTTCTAATTGAATCACGATTTCTTGCGAAATTCTTTGCGAATCTACGGCCGTAGCTCCGGCAACATCTTTGGCCAATCGCGCTCTGATCTTGGCTTCAAAACGCTCTTGCAAAATTTTATTGGCTTCATCACGTAATTTTGAAATTCTTAAAACGTATTTTTGTAAGTCCTTTAAATTTTTAATCAAATCTTTTTTTAACGCCTGACCTTCACGCTGTCTTTCAATGTCGATTTTTTTCAAGGCCGCATCGAAAGCTTTTTTTAACATCGTGATTTCGTTGGCGTTGATCGTATCCACATCTTCAACGTGAATGACGTCTGGCATCTTGGCAATTTGCTCTAAGCGCACAGGATCTTTCAAACGAAGGTCGGTTGATAATTTTTTAAAAACCTTAAGGTATTCTAACGCTAATTTACTGTTACCAACAACGCGCGACGAAGCCGCCGACGATTTCATTTTTCGCGAAACGTAAACATCAACGGTTCCGCGCAATATCACAGACGATAATTTCTTTTTCAGTTCACTTTCAAAAGAGTAATAAAGACGTGGCGTGTGAAAACGCGTTTCTAAGTAACGCCCATTCACCGCGCGAAAACTAACTTCGATTGTTAGATCGGTCCCTTGAACTTGTGCTATTCCATAACCTGTCATGCTTTTCATTTTTGTATTCTCTCTTGAGCTTGGCTCAACGGTCAATTCGCTAAAAACAGACCCACACGGCGATCTAAATTTGACACGGATTCTAGCGAATTGTCTGACCAAAGTATTGTAGAATCTCTTTTAAACCAAGTTTTTTGCTTCTTAATCAGCTGCATCGTACTTTTGTTTATATTTTCAAAAAGCCAATCTTTAGATTTATTATGTATCAAATAGTCGACTGCCTCTTTGTAGCCCACACTGGCTAGCGGAGCCCAATCCGAAAAGCCCTGCTTTAAGCAAGCATTCGTCTCTTCGATAAGTCCACCATCAATCATCAGTTGTGTGCGGTTTTCAACAATCGGTAACGCCTTTTCTTTCTCGTAAGCGAAGCCAACCTTGATATACGGAAACGGCAAACTATTCTTATTTTTTTGCGACAAACTTTCAGCTTTTAAAACTGATGGCGTTTTTCCGTTGTGTCGAAGAATTTCGATGGCGCGCACTAATCTAAAATGATCGTTTAGGTGAATTTGTGAACCTGGATCAGCCGCCTTCAGCTCAGCATATAGTTTTTCAGCGCCAACATTCTTAAGCTCGTCTTCGATTTGTAACCGAATTTCAGGTCCGATCGGCTCAACATCATACATCCCTTTTTCTAAAGCCTGAATGTAAAAACCGGTACCACCTACAATAAATAGTGGCCCTTTGATCTTGGCCGACTCAATCAGTTGATAGAAATGACGGATGTATTGTCCCGCCGTCATTTCAAGCGGAGCCTCAACGTAAGAGTATAAATAATGAGGCACTTTCTTTAAATCATCTTTTGTCGGAGCCGCAGACCCCACTTGCAAACCTTTGTAAAACTGCACGCTATCGCTATTGATGATCACGCCACCATGCTTTGCAGCTTGCGCCAAAGCCCAGCCACTTTTCCCACTAGCTGTCGGGCCGACTACAAAAACAACTTTAGTTAATGCGCCCAAATAATTTTTCCAATTCAACGAAAGTTGTTTCAACAGATACGGGTCTGCCATGCGGGCAGAAGCTTGATAACGCGAACTGATCCATGGAAACTAATAACTCTTTCATTTGCTGGTGACTTAAACTTTGCCCCGCGCGGACGACCGAATGACAAGCCATTGTAGCAAAAAGATCAGAAACCTTTTTTTCAATGGCATAGCTATCACCGTACTCTAATAGATCATTGGCCATTTTTTCAAATAACGCCGGAAGGGCTGATTCCTTAATTAAACTTGGCGCCGACTTAACACCAATCACTTGCGGACCTAAACGATCAATTTCGATGCCCAGCTCTGCGATTGATTTTTGAATGTAAAGTAGCGCCTCGATCTTATCTTCTGACAAATCAATCGCCATCGGAAATAAGTAATCTTGAATTTCAAATTTCTTCATTTTCCAAGACTGCATTAAAGATTCAAAAACAACGCGCTCGTGCGCCGCGTGTTGATCGACGTAAACTAAACGATCATTTTTTTGACAAACGATATAGGTTAAATTGGCTTGTCCTAGAACTTGCAGCGATGACCAATAGCCAACGGAAGACGTTTCAATGCGAAGCTCAGATAAACTTTGTATATCAAAGTCTTTTTGTTTGAACTGCGTCTGCGTAAATGTCTGATCGTGAAAACTTAAATTTTTATGAACACTTTTTGCCGAATCAAGGCCCGATTGAAAGTCGGCAAATTGCTGCGCCGGCGTTTGTTCATTAAAAAATGATGGTGATGAAGAAGAGCCACTCGCTGAAGAAGTTCCTGCACCAAAACTCGGATTCGAATTTTGTAAGTTCGACCATAAATGTTTTTGAATCCAAGGTGCCGTCTCTAAAGCTTGGCGTAAGGCCCCGTGTACAACTCTGAAAGCGTTCGAAGCATCTTGAAACTTAACCTGACTTTTGGTCGGATGAATATTAACGTCGATTTCAGCCGGAGCACATTGAAGCTTAACCACCGCATACGGATATTCGCCGTGCATCAGTAAACTTCGATAGGCATCCATCACGGCGGCCTGTAACGCGCGGTCTTGAATATAACGATTTTGCGCAAACACCCAAATCTGCTTCGAAGTTTTGGCAACCTCGTGCGGAGACGAATACACGACATGTGCTGTCATCGAACCTTTGGTTAGCTTCGATTCGAATAATTCTTTTTTTTCTAAAACATCACGAACCCGTTCAATCAACGTTTTTTTTGTTTTATAAAATAATTGAAGTTCTCCATCTTGGATCAGCTTAATTTCAACGTGCGGATTTGAAAGGGCCGCTGATTTTATGATTTGTTTAATCTGCGTTGATTCAGCTGAATCGGATTTTAAAAACTTTAACCGGGCCGGAACGTTTTCAAAAAGATCTTCGATTTGTATTTCAGTACCGATCGACCTTGAGCTATCACGAACTTTTGTGGCAACGCCAAAGTTTGAAGTCACTTGGCTTGGCTTTTTTTCTTGATGATGAAAACTTTGAATTGTTAATTTAGAAACCGCCGAAATACTGGCTAGAGCTTCGCCGCGAAAACCAAACGTATTTAAATTCCACAAATCATCTGATAAGGTAATTTTACTTGTCGCATGCGGCATTAAAGCTTTTAAAAGATCTGTCGATAATATGCCGTCACCATTATCAAGTATACGCACGAAGCGACCACCATGGGCGATCTCGACGTGAACTTCTGTCGCATTTGCGTCTAAACTATTTTCAATTAACTCTTTAACTAAATGCGCGGGCCTTTCGACGACTTCGCCGGCCGCAATCTGATTTACCACATCGGCAGAAAGAACTTGTATAGACATGATTTTTTATAGAGGCACGCGCCTAAAAAAGCAACGAAAGGCCAAGGCCGCCGTAATTATTTCGATCAAAGAAATACTTCGCCGAAAAATCCAGGCTCACTTTCTTAATTTGCAACATAAGACCGGCCTCTAGAACCAATCCTAGCGACATGTCCTGCAAATCATACGATTTAGCTGGTGCTGAAACTTTAACCTGTGAAAAATGCGTCATGATCGCCCCGCTATAACGTAAGGCAGATCGATTTGAAATTGAAATTGTGTTGTTAATTCCGTAATCAGCCCAAAGCTGTATCCCTTGTGCCGAACCACCCGTTTTTTCAGCGTAATATTTCGGAGCTTTAAACGCCGCAATCACTTCCCACGAAGCATCCGAGATACTTTTGTAACCGATCGCTAACAAGTCATCGACTTGTAACGAGCCCATCGTGTCTTCATGGTAATTGATCATCTGTAACGTTAAACCACGGCGATTAAAATCAAAAGGCTCGTTATCTCCTTCAGCTTGAACATCTTCATCGACTTTTTTATTTTTCGCAGAGACTTTTTTACCTTTTTTATCGATCAAGGCTTCATCTTGAAAAGCTTTTTCTTTAAACGGTTTACCATTCACATCGACTTCGTTATCAGGAATGTAGCCGATCTTTCCCGATTTTAATTTAATTTTATAAAAGGCGCCGTAGGTTTTATCTGAAATTAAATAGGTCTCGCCACGCCGAACGTTATCTAAAATGTCCGAATCAAAATCGGCATTTGAATAAATGTCTGACTCATCACTGTTGATCACGCCTTTTTGCGCCGCCCAAACTGACGTTGAAAGACAGATTAATAATAGGAGCCGAATCAAAGATATCATCGGTTTTTAGTATAGGGGATAAAGTTTAAACTTTTAAAGAAAGATTTTGCGATGGCGCGGTAGGCTTTGCGACACCTTGCGATTTCGCGGGCGCCCGCTGAGTCGGTAACTTAATGGCAGGCCGTAACAAATGCGCCGGAGAGTCAGCCCGTCTTTCAAGAAATGCTTTAATTTTAAGCCCCGCCTGCTCTTGATCTTTCACATAAAGCACGGGATCGAATCCACAGTTTTGACACGTCATCGAAGCGCGCCATTTCACTTGGGTGAAGATCTCTCCGACCAATAAGAAAAGCCCAACAATCGCTAATCCTCGGGGATCAAACGATTTATAAACCACGTGCGTGATCAAGACGCTTAAAAAAATAAGTGCCAACACTTCAAAGATTGATAAATTTTTAGATTTATAAACTTTTCGCTGAGTTTTACAAAAAGCGCAATAACAAGATCTACGATGACTAAACATAGTATCAGTTTGCCAAAGGGTTCCCAATTTTTCTATGCTATAACAATGGATATGAAGAACCTTGACTTAAGACCTAACTGCTTAATCACCCCCAGCGAATTGATCTTCGTACCTGGACCTAGAAGCCTTTTTTTCTACAAAAATCCGTTTGGACTTTTGCCCGAATTTCTTTACGAGCACGGCTACCGCACCCAGGTGCTAAGCCTACCATTTCGTAATCACACGCTTCGAATGTACGCTTTAAAAAACTGGCTGAATACCCACACCGAACATACGTATCACTTCATTGTGGATCAGATCACATATCAAGAGTTTGAACCGTTATTAAATCAGGCGCAGATTCTAACTTTAACAATTTTAACAGATGATCAAGAAGTCGATGCAAAATCTTCGGAGAATCAAAAATCTTTTATTTTCAAGGTTCCGCGCAGCCGTTCAACAAAACCACTTTATTATAAATTACATGAGCTTTTTAATTTAGCGTACCACACAAAAACCAGTTCGTTCGATACTACTTTTTCAACGTTTAATCGTACGAACTATGATCGATTTCTTGACCATTGCGTAAAACTTGCTGAAAATGAACTTTATGCGTGATGTAACTCCTGATCAAAAAAAGGTCGACGTTAAAAAAGTAATTCAATTTCTTGTCGAGTTTGTAAAAAACCCCGTTCAAGGTATTTCGATATTACCGGATTGGAATTGGGCTTCACTTTTCGCAGTTCAAATTCTACTGGCACTAGCATCAGGTGTTTTGTCGGGATTATTAAAATTAAATTTTTACCGTGTTCTGTACGGAATTTTCTTAATGCCAGTCGTAACCACTGTCACCGCTTTACTTTTAGCTTTGTTTTTATATTACTACTTTCAATTATTTGAAAACAGATCAGAAAGTTTTCGTAAAATTTTTATTTTAGTGATTTTATCTTCGATCCCGTTTTACTTATTCCAAATTATTTCTGAATACTTCGCACCGATCACTTTGATCGGCTTTGCGTTCACGGCGCTTCTTGCCATCGTTGGATTATGCGAAAACTTCAACGTTCAGAAAAAGCGCGCCTACACCATTTGCGGCGGTCTATTCGTGCTAGTGCTTATTGCGTGGTTTACAAATCGCAATTAATTTGGCGAAAATATTTTTAACCGGCGCTAACTATAAACTAAAACAATTAGCTTTTACCCGTAGATCCGAACCCACCGGCACCGCGAACTGTATCACCTAGTTCATCCACCAATAAAAATTCAGCCTGAACGAACGGCGCAATCACGAACTGCGCGCAGCGGTCTTGATCGTGAATAATAACGTCTTCTTGACCTAAATTGATTAAAATAACTTTTACTTCACCGCGATAGTCAGCATCGATCGTTCCCGGTGTATTAAGAACTGTAAGGCCTTGCTTCGCGGCCCAACCGCTTCTTGGACGCGCTTGAATTTCAAAACCAACCGGAACTTCAAAAGATAAACCTGTTGGCACCATGGCGCGACTACCCGGTCTTAAAGTCATGCTTTCAGTTAACTGCGCACGGATATCAAATCCGCTGGCCCCTGCTGATTCATACGCTGGTAAGACACCTTTAAAATGAGCTAATTTTTTAACTTTTACTTTCATAACAATCCTTAAGAGAATGAACTAAGCGTTTCGTTTTTTGGTGAAGTCGTACTTTTTAAGCCACTCTTCATGCACTTTAAGTTTAGGTCCCATTAATACGACCGAAACTTGAGAAAGATCAAAATGATCCTTCATGTAGGCCGCAACGGATTTTTCAGTCACCAAATCAATTGCTTGAATGACGTGTTCGACCGAACGGTATTCACCAAAAATCATTTCGTTCACGCCCAGCGAACTCATTCGGTTTTCGGTATCTTCAGATCCCATGACCAATTGGCCCCGAACCTGTTTTTTAAATAATTTAATATCTGAAGCTTTAAAGCCTTCGATTTTAAGCTTCAAAAGCTCGTCGGCAATAATGTGAACGACTTTTTTTACTTTTGAAACATCGGTTCCGGCATAAATAGTCAAATTCCCAGAATCGACATTGGTATTTAACGAAGAGAAAACACTGTAAGCTAAACCCTGCTTTTCACGAATCGATTGATACAACCGTGACGTCATACCGCCACCCAAAAGCGAATTTACAATGAAAGCTTCAAATCGATATTGATCTGGAAAGCTTGTCGCCGGAAGACCCATCAGGATATGCCCTTGTTCCATTTCTTTTTCGAAAACTTTACGTGACACTTTCCATTTCGGAGCTTTACGAACATTTTTTAATTCAAATTTTTTGCGGGTTTTAAATAATTTTTGCGCCGCAATCACGATTTCATCGTGATTAACCGGACCCGCCACACTGACGATTAAATTTTTACCTTGATAGTAGGTTTTGTAATAATCGACGACTTTTTTCTGAGTCATCTTTTGAATTGTTTGGCTTTTACCTAAAATCTGACGCCCTAGCGGGTGTCCTTTATAAACTTCTTCGTAAAAATAATCGTAAATGATTTCTTCATCTGAATCATCGCTCATGGCGATTTCTTGAAGAATAACTTTTTTTTCTAATTCGAAATCTTTTTGTTTTAACTGCATATTGCAAACTAGATCAGACAAAATTTCTAATCCAATTTTCCAATCTTCTTTTAAAACTTGGCAGTGATAATTTGTGTATTCACGCGTGGTGTACGCATTCAAATCGCCACCTAAAGATTCTAATGATTTTGCTAATTGGTAGGCGTTTCTAGTTTTTGTACCTTTAAAAACAAGATGCTCTAAAAAATGTGAAATGCCGACGTCAGATTCGGGCTCGTCGCGTGTTCCGGTTAAAACCCAGATACCAATCGCCACAGACTTTGAATGCGTGTGATTTTCTGTCACCACACGCACTCCGTTCGATAAAACTGATTTTTTAAATGTACTCAATGATTCGTTTCAGTCGTGGTATTCAATTATTGAAGTAAAGCTTTACGAGATAATTTAATACGACCCGCACGATCAACTTCTAAAACTTTAACGTCGATCATTTCGCCTTCTTTTAATACGTCTGAAACTTGGCGAACACGGTCGTTAGCGATTTCAGAGATATGTAAAAGACCTTGTTGATTTGGTAAAATTTCAACAAACGCACCGAACTCAGCAATTTTCATTACTTTGCCGCTGTATGTTTTTCCAACTTCAGCTTCAGCACAAATTCCCATGATCATGTCAATCGCTTTTTTAGTCGCTAATGGATCAGCAGAAGCAATGTTGATTGTTCCGTCGTCTTGAATTTCAATTTTAACGCCAGTCGCTTCTGTGATTCCGCGGATAACTTTACCACCTGAACCAATAACTTCACGGATTTTGTCTGGTTTAATTTTGATTGTTTCAATTCTTGGAGCAAATTCAGAAAGCTGTCCACGAGGCGTTTTCATCACTTTTTCCATTTCATTTAAAATGAAAATACGACCATCACGCGCTTGGTTTAAAGCTGTTTCCATAACTGCGAAACTAACTGAATCGATTTTGATATCCATTTGTAATGCTGTGATTCCTGCAGATGTTCCAGCTACTTTGAAATCCATATCGCCCAAATGATCTTCATCACCTAAGATATCAGAAAGAACGGCTACTTTATCGCCTTCTTTAATTAAGCCCATTGCGATACCCGCAACGTTACCCTTAATTTTTACACCAGCATCTAATAACGCTAATGTAGAAGCACAAACCGAACCCATAGAACTAGAACCGTTGGATTCTAAAACTTCACTTACGATGCGGATCGTGTAGGGAAAATCAACGTGGTTTGGAATGATCGCTTTAACCGCGCGCTCTGCTAGGTTACCGTGACCGATTTCACGACGACCTTGACCGCCGAAACGACCGACTTCACCCACAGAGAACGGAGGGAAGTTATAATGTAACAAAAATTGTTTTTTGATATCGCCACGTAATGTTTCGATTTTTTGTTCATCATCAGCCGTACCTAAAGTTGCTGTTCCTAAACACTGTGTTTCACCACGAGTGAATAATCCAGAACCATGGGCGCGTGGTAAAATACCAACTTCAGAAGAAATAGGACGAACCGTTTTTAAATCACGACCGTCGATGCGAGAGCCTTTATCTAAAATTGTTGCGCGCGCTACTTTGTATTTTACTTCTTCAATAACAACAGCCAAATCTTTGTCACGTTGTGAACGCAATTTGTCGTCAGTGATTGTAGCCGTTAATTTTTCTTTAGCTGTCGATTTAGCCGTATCAAATGCCGTGTAACGATCTTGCTTAATTTTTAAAGATAAAGCGTGTTCGATAAGCGGTGTAATTAATTTTTCAGCTTGTTGTTTGAAATCAGCGTCGATTTTAGCAGCTACGAAAGTACGTTTTGCTTTTGAACCTGTTTTTTCGCGCAGCTCATCTTGAATTTGTAACAACGGCATCAAAGATTGGTGACCGAATTTTAAAGCGGCTAATACGTCAGCTTCAGAAACGAATTGCGCTTCGCCCTCAACCATCAATAGACCGTTTTTAGTGCCAGAAACTAGAATGTCCATATCAGACTTAGCTAGTTGTTCTTGATTTGGGTTCGCAATAAATTGACCATCAACGCGGCCTACTTGGCAGCATGCTGTTGGACCAAAAAATGGAATATCCGAAATATGTAAAGCGGCTGAAGCACCAATAGAGGCCAAGACATCCATTGGGAATGCGCCGTCAGAACTTAAAACCGTAGCCACAACTTGCGTGTCGTTAAGGTAGCCTTCAGGAAATAACGGACGAATTGGACGATCGATAATACGAGCCGCAAGAACTGACTCTGTCGATGGCTTTCCTTCACGTTTGAAATAACCACCCGGAATTTTTCCGATAGCGTAAAATTTTTCAATGTACTCAACCATTAGCGGAAAATAACTTTGATCTGGTTTTGGTTGTTTGCTTGATACTGCCGTCACAAGAACCATGTTGTTACCTGAGGTAACAACAACAGAACCATCAGCTTGCTTAGCCATACGACCTGTTTCGATTTTGATTTGTTGTCCTGCGATTGAAGTTGTCACTGTTGTGATCATCTAGGGGATCTCCTTAAACTTAGAAGGCCCATTCTTGGGCCTTCGGTGATGTTTTAAAATTTTGATCTGATTACTTACGGATATCAAGTGCTGCGATAAGCGCTTCGTATCTTTTTAAATCTTTAGATTTTAAGTAATCTAATAATTTACGGCGGCGATTAACACCTTTGATTAAACCATGACGGCTGTGGTTGTCTTTTTTGTGATTCGCAAAATGAGTTGTTAAATCATTGATACGTGCAGTGATCAAAGCCACTTGTACTTCTGGAGATCCAGTGTCTAATTCAGATTTTTTGAATTTTTTTAAGATCTCTGCTGTTTTTTCTTTAGTAACGGCCATTAACGTTCTCCTTGTGGATCGAATTTTATTTTAAAATTCGAAGTGTTAATTCAAAAAATATGTCCGCATGACACACGCTTTGAACGGTGTCCGAAATATCGTCATGGCTGACATAAATTTCAGAGCTCTTGATATTTATCAACCCCTTAAAAAATGTTCAAGGGTTTTCAACAGTTAAAGACCCTTTTTATTTTAAAGCCAGTGCCTTCTTCTAGACCGATCAGGGCCAATATTTTACCTTTTTCTTCAGGTAAAATCTGGATGATTTGATCCTGCTTGGGATTAAAAGTCGTAATTAATTGGGTTTTCAAATTGTGACTTATTTGACCATTTTTCATAAGAGCCTGGTCCTGGCCTTTAATGCGAATTCTTTTTACATCTTTAAGCGCCTGATCGAGCGGAACAAGTAGACTGATACGCTCTTCTTTGGTTTTTAATTCCAAAGCTTCCAAAGTGATTGCATCATTTAAATGAAACTGATGCGAAGCCGTTCGGCGCAAGCTAGACATTGCAGCCCCACAGCCCAACTCTTCACCTAAAATGCTAACCCATGAGCGAATAAAGCTGCCTTTCGAACACGACAATTCGAACATAGGATCGGCCTCAGGAATTGAATCTAAGCTTCTAACGTCCCAGAATTTCATGACTTTTTTAGGTTGTTCAATCACTTGATTTTCACGGGCATATTCGTAAAGCTTTTTGCCTTCAATTTTTTTAGCCGAAAACATCGGCACCGGCAAAGTCAGTTCGCCGATTAAATTTAAAGCGCTATTTTGAATTTTTTCTAGTGAAATCGTCACAGGCTTTTCAGATTGGACCGCCCCTGTCATATCCAAAGTGTCAGTCGTCACTCCAAGCGTAAAACCCACTTGGTACGACTTGTCGCCTTCGGTGACGTACTGACTTAGCTTTGTGGCTTCACCAATTAGCAAAACCATCAAACCGCTCGCTAACGGATCTAACGTTCCCGAATGCCCAACTTCGCGGGTGCCGAATAAGCGGCGAACGCGCGCCACCACATCATGGCTGGTTAGGCCCTGCGGTTTATCAACCAATAATAGGCCGTGCATTAATCTTCGCTTTCCGAAGAGTCGTCAGAATCAGACCCTGTGGCCGATGACGCATTTTTTTTAGAGATTTCAGCGATGATACGTTCGATTTTTAAAATATCTTCGGTCGATTCATCTTCGAGGAAAGTTAATTTTGGGCAATAACGCATTTTTAATTTGTTATCGATTTCGCGCTGTATATCTGGAGCCCAACGTTTTAATTCATCAATGTACTTAGGATTTTCGCCATCCTGAGAGAAAAACGTTGTGTAAACTTTGGCCGTTCGAAAATCCAAAGGCATTTGCACACGGCTAACCGTTACAAGACCATTTAATTCAGTCTGCAAATTTTGAATTAGGTACGAAGAAATAATTTGCTGAACTTCACGTTCAACTCTTTCTTTTCTGCGATTGTTGTCGCCGGCGTTTTTCATATTTTTACCTTTAGGAAACCTAGTCGGTCACAGCTTGGCGCCCCCACTTACGCGTTTAACGGCGTAAGCTCACGAACGATTTCTTCTTTTATGAAGCCTTCGATTTTATCGCCGACTTTGATATCGTTGTACCCTTCGATACCGATACCGCACTCAAATCCTTCAGCCACTTCTTTTGCATCGTCTTTGAAACGACGTAAAGAACCAACTTTTCCTTCGTAAACGATTTTGCCATCACGAACCAAGCGAAGCATATTTGAACGCTGAATTTTTCCGTTAGTCACGACGCAACCTGCGATAACTCCCATTTTCGGAACACTGAAAATGTTACGAACTTCGGCAGAACCAGTTACTTTTTCTACGATTTGCGGAGCTAATTTACCAGCCATCGCTTTACGTACGTCATCAATCATTTCGTACACGATCGAGTACGTTCTGATATCCACACCCAATTGCTTAGCTTTAGCTAATGCATTGTTGTCAGGGCGAACGTTGAAACCAATCACGATCCCTTTAGCTGTATGGGCTAATAGAACGTCATTTTCAGTTACTCCACCAACCGCTGAATGGATCACTTTATTTTTAACTTCAGCTGAAGCTAATTTAGCTAACATGCCATGAATCGCTTCTAAAGAACCGTTCACATCTGATTTTAAAACGATATTGAAATCTTTAACGTC
>JACMQO010000042.1 GCA_014376935.1 Bdellovibrio sp. | reverse complement strand
TTCGTGTACACTAACGGTAAAAATTCAATTTCAACTTTAATAGAGTTTAATTTTAAAGACCGCCAAATGGCCGTCACAAAATTTTCATCGCCGTACCAGCATAAAGAGTCGCGGTGTTCATATAAAACGGGGCCGCCATTGACTTCGCGGAAATTAAAAACGAATGGGCGAATCGGACGATCCGCAAACCCAGCTGCCATTAACAATGTTTTTTTGAACGGTAAGACCTGTTCTCCGTTGGATGCGACAGATTCGGCATAAAGGACAACTCGCGCCCCTTCTTTTAGAACTTGGATCACGCCTTTAAGCTCTTCTTGAATATTCATACGGTTTTTACGGTTCACGTACGTACAACCGGCAAGGTCACAAATTTGCCCAAGGCCCGGAGCATTCTTCATATCCGTAGACGTAATAAAAACGCAGTCGCTTAAAGATTGGAGTGCGACGATATCGATGAAGCCAATGTGGTTACCGATCACTAAGGAATTTTCATTTTTTGGAATAGTATTTTTACAAATGACTTCCATATTGAAAGCAATCGTCATAATTTTTGAATAAAAGCGGGCATTGCTCACTAAAAGCTGACGCCGTTTAATCGGATTCGCGGTGATTAAATAATAAAATGCTCCGTTCAGTAAATAAACACTGATGATAGCGGCAAAAAGAATCAGACGGTACGCAGCTCTGATATTCACAAATAAAGTTTTGATCAAATTCATAGACACCTAGTCTAAAATTAAAGAGGCCGCTTTGTACAGCCTATCGAAGACTGATTCCCACATTTCACCAATCTGTGTCGGTAACTGAATGTAGCACAAAGCCTGAGGAGATCTTAAGCTAGCCGCACGTAATTGCGAATAAAGCTCTCGTGCCGCAAGAATGGGATCATTTGGAAGTTTTAAAAATTCAATCTTAGTGATGACAGACGTGGGTTTAACGATTTTTACGCCTTCAACTTCATCAGGTAGCTCAGCTAATTTTTCATTCAGAATTTTCGCTAACTCAGAAAGCTTCATCGCAGGATTTCGACAAACCACAAAGGGAACCGTTGGCATGTAATGATGCTTCATGTGACCCGGAGAAAACTTTTTATCAACTACCGTCGGCCAAGTAAAATCAAATTTTGTTTGCTTTAATGCGGAATCGATCTGGCTTTCAGTGATGAAGCCTTTTCGCAAAACCGATAATTCGTACTTTTCGGGACCGATATTATGAATAAATAAAACGGTCGATTCGATTCCGATATCGCTTTGATCTGAATCAATCACAAAAACACTGGGGCCAAATTCTGACCGAACGTGCTCTGCCTTAGTGGGGCTTGTGCGCCCAAATTTATTTGCGCTGGGCGCAGCTAGCGGAACACCGACAGTTTCAATCAGTTCTTGCGCAATGCGATCTGCCGGCCAGCGCAGGCCCACATTTTCTAAACCCGAAGTAATCACGTCATCGATTAATTTTGATTTTGGAATCACCAAAGTTAAAGGGCCGGGCCAAAAATATTTAGCCAAGTGATCCGCCAAAGGGCTCCAGTTGGTCGTGCATGTTTTGGCTTGTTCAATCGAAGAGACGTGCACGATCAGTGGGTCAAAGAAAGGACGCTGCTTCGTCGAGAATATTTTTTTAATCGCCAATTCAGAATCAATGCGCGCGCCCAAACCATAAACAGTTTCGGTCGGAAACGCGACAACATCATTTTGATTTAATAATTGCACAGCTTTCGCTATTTGCTCTGAACCCATAATTTTACAACGTAATCATTGTTAGTTCGTCTGTCTAATCAAATCCATAGGGTTTAATTGTTTTAATGGGCGTAATCCCCAGTATATGACGAATATCGCCAATGGAACCAACCCACACACTAAAAACAGCATATATTGGTAGTCGTAAACAATGGTTAAATCAAAAATTGATCGTACTAAAATAGCCGCCGCAATAAGCCCGAAGAAAATTCCAAAGCTGACCGCTAAGCTAATTAAAATAAAGAATTGAAAGAATAAAGCTTTCTGAATTTGATTCAGCTGACAACCTAAAATCTGCATCAAGTTCATCTCTGACAAGCGCTCTTTGATCTGCGTATTTAATAAAATCACAAAAACAAATAATCCCACCGAGACCGCAAGCCAGGCCATCAGCTGAAGCCCAATCGACATTTGATCGATATATTTCAAAGAGTTTTGCACCGTTTGTGTCACATTAATTAACGACACGTTTTTAAACTGATTCGTCACTTCATTTTGAAACTGCTGACTTATTTCAGGAGTAATTTGCGAAACTGAAGTCAAAAATATTTGGGGGGCTTCTTCTAATACTCCGGTCGGGAATAGAATGAAAAAATTTGGCTGAAAGCTGGTCCAACGCACTTGCCGTAAAGAGTTCACTTGAGCCTTCACTTCTAAGCCCTGAACATCAAACGTTACAACATCACCCAGCTTGAAACCCATACGCTCGGCATATTTTGATTCAACCGATAACCCCGGTAATTTATTGGGGTCAGATACATATTGGCCTTCAAATTTGCCGTCCACCGTCTTTTCGGACGCTTGCAAATAAGATCTGTAGGTTAAATTAATACCGCGATTTCTAAACCGAGCCTCGGCTTCGGCTTCGCGTGTTTGAAATCCATCATCCTGAACTAATCGTTCATAATTCTGATCATTGATTTTTAAAACCCGCGATCGGACTAGCGGACTAAATACTAATTCTTTACCCGTTAGTCTTTTAGCCACTTTTTGCAACCCATCAACCTGATCGGGCTGAATGTCGAACATAAATACATTTGGAATCTGCGATCCTTCATCAGGGCGAATTTCGTGTAGAATCGAAGCTTTAATATGCGGAAGTAAACTTAAAACCAGTGTTGATAAGCTCATGGTGATAAAAACTAATCCTGTCGAAGCCGCCCTGCGGGTTAAGCCCTTAATTCCATACTGAACCAACCACGAAAATGAAGAGCTTAAGCGATCTAATACTTTTAATAACGAAATATTAAATAGATAGA
>JACMQO010000041.1 GCA_014376935.1 Bdellovibrio sp. | reverse complement strand
TTGGTAACCGCCTTCGCTTTTAAAATCTTCTTCACGAAGAAAATCAAAATCACGAGATGACGCTGGAACAACCTTTTCTTGAGGCTTGTCATTCACGTATAAAATACCGTTTTCAAATTTAATTTTATCGCCTGGGATTCCCACGATCCGTTTGATGAAGAACGTGTTCATGTCTTTCGGGTATTTGAAAACGATCACTTCGCCGCGTTTTGGCTCGCTGAATTTAACTAACCAATTTTCGCTGAAAGGCGCGCGGATTCCGTACGCTAATTTATTTACGAAGATGTGATCATTTTTCAGTAACGAAGGAAACATAGAACCAGAAGGAATCACGTAAGCTTCTAAAACCAACCAACGGATCGTAAGCGCGGCCAAAATGGCCAAAGCCATCGAGCCCCAACCTTCAGTCCAAAATAAGCGGTTTTTAATATCGAAGCCGTTGTACTTTTGCTTTTTTTCTACTTTGTTACCGAAACCAAGCATTGATCAATCCTCTACTTTTAAGATGGCTAGGAACGCTTCTTGAGGCACATCGACCGAGCCGATTTGCTTCATACGTTTTTTACCCTCTTTTTGTTTTTCTAAAAGCTTACGCTTACGAGATATGTCACCACCATAACACTTAGCGGTCACGTCTTTTCGTATTGCGCCCAGGGTCTCGCGCGCGACGATTTTAGAGCCGATCGCCGCCTGAATATTAACTTGGTACTGCTGGCGCGGGATCAATTCTTTCATCTTTTCTGTCAATAAACGACCGCGGTTCACGGCTTTAGTATGATGCACGATCAATGAAAGTGCATCGATCGGGTCGCCGTTGATCAGTATATCTAGTTTAACAAGTTTAGCTTCTTCAAAGCTCATGAATTCATACTCTAACGATGCGTAACCCTTCGTTATGGACTTTAAACGATCGTAGAAGTCCATAACCATTTCATTCATCGGAAGTTTGTACTCGATGATGACTTTTTTCTCGGTCACGTAGTCCATCTTGATTTGCTGACCACGTTTATCTTCGCAAAGTTTCAATAAGCCACCGATGTATTCAGTTGGCGTATGTAAGGTGACCTTAACGTAAGGTTCTTCCATGATGGCGATTTGCGTTTCATTCGGCATGCCTGATGGATTTTCTAACATCAAAACGGTGCCGTCAGTTTTGGTGATGCGGTAAACAACGGTAGGAGCCGTCGTGATTAAAGCTAAATTAAATTCGCGTTCAAGACGTTCTTGAACGATTTCCATATGGAGAAGACCTAAGAAACCGCAACGGTATCCGAAACCTAAAGCTAAAGATTTTTCAACTTCGAAAGTTAAAGACGAATCGTTCAGACATAATTTATCTAAAGCATCTTTTAAATTTTGATATTCGCTGGCCACGATCGGAAAAATTCCGGCAAAAACCATTGGTTTCACTTTTTGAAAACCTGGCAGCGGAATGACGGACGCATTTTTAACTGAAGTCACGGTATCGCCCACTTTAACGTCGCGGATGTCTTTGATGCCGCAAATTATAAAGCCCACTTCGCCCGCGTCTAATTGTTCGACCGGCAAAGGGAACGGTGTGTACTTACCCATACGTAAAACTTCGTAATCGCGTTCGGTCGCCATAAAGTGGATGCGGTCACCTTTTTTGATAATACCGTCAACGACACGCACTAAGATGACAACGCCTTGGTAGGCATCGAACCATGAATCGAAAATAAGCGCGCGCGGTACCAGCGCGCGATCGGCAGTCGGAGCCGGAACTTTTGCGATAACGGCTTCCAAAATTTCGCCGATACCGATTTTTTCTTTAGCCGATGCGTGAATGATGTCGGTGCAATCTAGCCCCACGGTTTCTTCGATTTGTTTCTTAACGCCCTCTGGATCGGCCGATGGTAGATCGATTTTGTTTAAGACCGGAATAATTGTTAAATTATTTTCCATCGCTAAGTAAACGTTAGCTAAGGTTTGAGCTTCAACACCTTGGGCGGCATCGACTACTAAGATCGCGCCTTCACACGCGGCTAACGAGCGAGAAACTTCGTACGAAAAATCCACGTGCCCCGGTGTATCGATCAAATTAATTTGGTAGGTTTCTCCGTCTACTTTTGACTTGTAGGTCAAACAAACGGTTTGCGCTTTGATCGTGATGCCACGTTCGCGCTCTAGATCCATGTTATCTAAAAATTGTTCTTTCTTTTCACGATCGGCCAAGGCGCCTGAATACGCTAGTAATCCATCGGCTAAAGTTGATTTGCCGTGATCGATGTGGGCGATGATAGAAAAATTTCTGATAAACTTTGGATCCAAATGACACCCTGTCTTTTATTCAACCGTAAGTTGATAATTTTATACCGCTAATTAAAACGTCGCAAAACAACACTCTTGCGACGATAAATATTTACTTAATCGCCGCTTTAAGCTGTTCGATTTTATTTACTTTTTCCCACGTGAAGAAACCTTCATTCAAGCGCTCTTCGCGTCCGAAATGTCCGTAAGCGGCCGTTGAAGAGTAAATTGGTTTTAACAAATCAAATTCTTTCACGATGTGAGCTGGGCGTAGATCCCAAACTTGCTTAACCGCTTCGGTTAATTTTTCGCTACCCACAGAACTTGTTCCGTAGTCATTCACCGTGATACTAACTGGCTTTGCGACTCCGATCGCGTAAGCGACCTGCACTAAACATTTTTCTGCCAGACCAGCCGCTACGATATTTTTAGCAACGTGACGTGCAGCGTACGCTGCTGAACGATCGACTTTCGAAGGATCTTTACCCGAGAAAGCTCCGCCGCCATGAGCGCCATGCCCACCGTAAGTATCAACGATAATTTTACGACCCGTTAAACCAGCATCACCCATAGGCCCACCTAAAACGAAACGGCCTGTTGGATTGATGTGGAATTTTGTGTCTTTGTCGATCCATTGTGAAGGAATCGATTTTTTGATGAGCTCTTCCATGATGAATTCTTGAATTTCTTTTAATGAAACTGAGTCGGCATGCTGAGTCGAAATAACAACCGTATCGATCCGCTTCGCTTTTCCGTTTTCATACTGAACCGAAACTTGAGATTTTGCGTCGGGACGTAACCAGTTTACTTTTTCTGCTTTTCTTAATGCCGCTAAGTCACGAACAAGTTTGTGTGACATAGAAAGTGTTAAAGGCATTAGCTCTGGCGTTTCGTTGGTCGCGTAACCGAACATCAAACCTTGATCGCCGGCGCCTTGATCTTCGGATCCGGTTTCTTTAACTCCCATTGAAATATCTGGAGATTGTTGACCCACCGCTGTCATCACGGCGCAAGTTTTGTAATCAAAACCTTTATCCGAATGATCGTAACCAATACGTTTTACAGTATCACGTACAACGTCAGTGAAATTAATTTTAGCGCTGGTCGAAATTTCTCCGGCTACAACAACTAAACCTGTCGTCAACAATGTTTCACAAGCAACGCGACCTTTCGGGTCGGCCTCTAAAATTTTATCTAGAATCGCATCACTGATTTGATCCGCCATTTTATCTGGGTGACCTTCAGAAACCGACTCACTTGTGAAGATATAATTTTTCACTTCATTTACCTCTTTTTTTTGGGATGTTTATGGCAAAGCCTTCAGAAAAATACAACAAGGTGGGAGGGGGGTCAATTTATCAATGAAAAGATCGATTTTTTGCCGTGCGCAGTTGTGAAGCAATGTGTTGCCGCAAAGGATGCTTTTTTGGTGGTTTACCAAACGTTATACGCGTACGATTTTTTGGTATGAATGACATTTTTTGGAAGGAAAATTTATGAAATGGCTCAGCTTTGTTTTAAGCGCAATTATTCTTTGTGGATGCAGTGGAATATCGATCAAAAAGTACGAAAACACGCAACCTAAGTTAGTCTTAGAAAACTATCTGAATGGCAAAATGACAGCCCATGGTGTATTCATGAAGCGTTCGGGCTACGTCGAAAAAACTTTTACCGTGGCGCTGAACACCACCTGGAAAGACAACGTCGGAACCTTAGTTGAAGATTTTGTCTGGAGTGATGGCACAAAATCAACCCGCACGTGGACAATTACAAAACAAAGTAATGGAACTTATATCGGAACGGCCCCAGATGTGGTGGGACAAGCCATTGGCGAATCAGCAGGAAACGCTTATCACTGGAACTATGTCCTTAAGCTTCCGGTCGATGATACCACTTACGACATCACGTTTGATGACTGGATGTTTCTAGTTGATAACAAAGTGATGCTGAATAAGGCGGTTATGACAAAATATGGTTTTCGTGTCGGCGAAGTTTTAATCTCGTTCACGAAACCGTAAATAAAAAACGAGCCTCTACAGACTCGTTTTTCAAGTTTATAAATTTATGCTGACCGCAAGGTTAGCTTGCTTTTTTCCACTTCGGTTGCAGTTCTAATTGCTCGTTGATGTCGTTGAGGCGGCCTTCTTTTGAAAGGTCGAATTTTTTGTGGTTCGTGTAAATGTCTTTTACTTTTAAGAACTGTCTTTCTAGTTTGTCGGCGACAAGGTCAACTGCAACGTAGATATCCACGGCTGAAGCTGTGGCTTTGAAAAATTTCTGCTTGGTGTTAATGCTGACTTCAACTTGAAATTGATGTTGGTCTTTAGAGTAGTACACACTGCAATTACCACCTTTAAGTAAAAACTGGCCGATCTCATTCAGCTTCTCGTTCGTGTATTTGACTAACG
>JACMQO010000040.1 GCA_014376935.1 Bdellovibrio sp. | reverse complement strand
TTAAACGAAATAGCTTAAAACTGATCGGTACGGTTTAAAACAAATGAACCAATTGTTTTCGTGGTTCCGTTGACCATGCGATCGTAAAAGTATCCTGTTAGCTGCTGCGTTTCTGGAATTTTGTAAACTTGAAAAAAGCGATTCATGTTGTCGATGACAAAACCGCGCGAACCCTGGCCAACGTAACCCAACTGATCTGTATTGAAATTCATATCTAGATTGTGTTGCCCGTTGTTATATATCTTTACGCTGCCTTTAAGGGTGATCTTGCCGTTTGCACTCGTGATTGGATTAACAGTAATCGCTAAACTTCCATATTCGGAGTTATCCACGGCTATGATACGCCCCCGATACGTGCCGTAGATCGATTCTAGCTCTTGCGGTGTTGCGGCTCTGGCGCCTTTTAAAAATCCATTTAGATCTTTAATCTCCACATTCGCTAAATTCTTTTTAATTTCATTTGTCCCCGTCGAGTTTTGTAAAATCCATTCGTATGATTTTAATTTGGAATAATCGAAAGTCTTTTCTGGCTTTTGCAGCAAGGCCACAGGTTTTTCCACATGTGTTTTTTGAGTTTCTAATTTCGGAGGCAAACTACCCGTAGTGGTTGCTTGTGCGGTTGTTTTTGCAAAGTGTTCGGGGTCACTGACGCGTAAACCCAGGTCAACTAAAAAGATTTGTAGTATTTGCGCTAAAATTTCTTCTTGTTTTTTCGTCGATGATCCATCGGCGATATTTTGAAATTTGGCTTTTATATTTTCTAATTCAGACTTGGCGAATTTGGACTCTTCTTGGGCCTGCATCAGACTTTTGTATTCGGCAGAGTCTTTGTACGTGGTTTCGCCGTAATTTCGGCCGTACATAAATGCGACCACACAAAGGCTAAGAACCACGAATATCTTTGCAAAATCTTTCATGTTCTAGCACCCCAGTGTTTGCGGGAAAAACGGGAAGGGGGAAAAGGTGATTAACCTTCTCCGCCGCCAGCCATTTCTTGTTTTTTCGTAATTGAAGCGCGTAAATATTCGCGATTCATTTTTGCGATGTTAATTAATGAAATTTCTTTCGGGCACGCCGCCGAACAAGCACCTGTACTTGTACAGGCTCCAAAGCCTTCTGCGTCCATTTGTGCAACCATATCTAAAGCGCGCTTATCTTTTTCAACCGCACCTTGTGGTAAATGCGCTAAATGAGAAATCTTGGCGCTTGTGAATAATGCTGCGGAAGCATTTTTACAAGATGCCACACACGCGCCGCAACCAATACAAGCCGCAGACAAAAACGCTTCATCCGCATCTGGTTTTGGAATTGGTGTTGAATTCGCTTCGGCCGCACTTCCTGTGTTTGTAGAAATAAATCCACCAGAACTGATGATGCGATCAAAAGCGGTGCGATCAACCATTAAGTCTTTCATGATTGGAAATGCTTTTGCGCTCCACGGTTCAAGAACTAACTTTTCGCCGTCTTTGAAATTTCTCATGTGTAATTGGCAGATCGTTGTGCCTTTTTGTGGGCCGTGCGCATTACCGTTGATCATAAATCCACAGCTTCCACAGATACCTTCGCGGCAGTCGTGGTCGAAAGAAATCGGCTCGTCACCTTTTTTAATGATTTCTTCGTTAACAGCATCAAGCATTTCCAAAAACGATGCGTCCGGAGAAACCGTCTTTGCATCGTATTCAACAAATTTGCCATCAGAGTTTGTGTTTTGTTGGCGCCAAACTTTTAAAGTTAAATTAATTGGTTTTTTATTATCCATATTTAGTCCCTACCTTATTTGTACGAACGTGTTGCAAGTTTAATATTTTCGAATTTTAGATCTTCTTGGTGGCGGGTTTGCGCCTTGTCGGCCGAACCATTCCATTCCCAAGCAGCGACATGACAGAAGTTCGTGTCGTCACGTTTTGCTTCGCCATCAACTTGATGTTCTTCGCGGAAATGTCCGCCGCAAGATTCTTCACGCACTAAAGCATCACGACACATCAGTTCACCAAGCTCGATAAAGTCAGCAACACGGCCGGCCTTTTCTAACTCTCTATTAATGCGGTTTGCTTCGCCCGGAATACGAACGTTGTGGTTGAACTCTTCACGTAATTTTTTAATTTGGTCAATCGCGCCCGTAAGACCTTGTTTGTTTCGCGCCATGCCGCAGTTTTCCCACATAATGTGGCCAAGCTCTTTGTGGAAGCTTTCAACTGTTCGTTCACCTTTGATATTCATTAAACGTGAAACATTTGTTTTCACATCGTTTTCTGCGTTTTTGAACGCATCGTTTGTTGTCGTTACTTTGTCTAACTTCGTATTAGCGATATAATCGCCGATTGTACTTGGTATTACGAAGTAACCATCAGCCAAACCTTGCATTAATGCCGAAGCACCTAAACGATTTGCTCCGTGATCACTAAAGTTAGCCTCTCCGGCTACGAACAATCCAGGAATTGTACTCATTAAATTATAATCAACCCAAAGGCCACCCATCGTGTAATGCGGAGCTGGGTAGATTCTCATTGGAGTTTTATATGGGTTTTCGCCTGTGATTTTATCGTACATTTGAAAAAGATTTCCGTAACGCTCAGAAATTTTATCTTCACCAAGGCGGCCGATACTTTCTTTAAAATCAAGGTAAACAGCTTCTTCACCTAATACGCCAAAACCTTTGTCGATAAGGTACTTCGCTTGTCTCGATGCCACGTCACGCGGGGCTAGGTTACCAAAGCTTGGGTAAATGCGTTCTAAATAATAATCGCGTTCATTTTCAGGAATGTCGGCAGGCTTTCTCATGTCGCCCGCTTTTTTAGAAACCCAAACGCGGCCGTCATTACGAAGCGATTCAGACATCAAAGTTAATTTCGACTGATTTTCACCGTGTACGGGAATACAAGTCGGGTGAATTTGCGTGTAACAGGGGTTCGCCATGTACGACCCACGCTTGTGCGCTTTCCAAGATGCTGTTACGGCACAAGCCATTGCGTTCGTCGATAAGTAAAATACGTTTGAATAACCGCCAGATGCGATAACAACTGCATCTGCTTCGTGGGCTTCGATAGCGCCGGTAATTAAATTACGAACGATCACGCCGCGCGCTTTTCCATCGACAACTACTAAATCTAGCATTTCAGATCTTGCGTGAAGCTCGACCGAACCAGCATCAACTTGTCTCATCATCGCCGAGTAAGCGCCTAATAATAATTGCTGACCTGTTTGACCACGAGCATAGAACGTTCTTGAAACTTGAGCGCCACCGAACGAACGGTTGGCTAACATTCCGCCGTATTCACGCGCCAAAGGAACACCTTGGGCAACGGCTTGATCAATAATATTTACAGAAACTTCAGCCAAACGGTAAACGTTCGCTTCGCGTGCGCGGAAGTCTCCGCCTTTAATTGTGTCATAAAACAGACGCTGAACACTGTCGCCATCATTTTGGTAATTTTTTGCTCCATTGATACCACCTTGTGCCGCCACCGAATGGGCACGACGTGGAGAATCTTGCACGCAAAAAGCTTTTACTTTGTAACCTAGTTCGCCCAACGAAGCCGCAGCAGCGCCGCCCGCCAAACCGGTACCGATCACGATAACAGAATGCTTACGTTTATTCGCCGGATTAACCAACTTCATGTGAAACTTATGATCCGTCCATTTTGACTCTAGGGATCCGCCTGGAACTTTACTGTCTAAGATAACTGACATTCTGGCCTGCCTTTATTGGTGAATGAAAAAAACGTAAAGAGGTTGAGATAAAAAACCACCGACAACGATCAAAGCGTAAATCCAAGCGAATGTTTTTAATCCCGCTTGCATTTTTCTTTCTAAAAATCCGAACGACTGAAACACTGAATGCACACCGTGACTTAAGTGGAACATTAAAAGAATCAAACAGACCACGTACCAAATCACGTATCCCGGCTGTGTGAACACTTCGAACATCAACTTCGCTAAATCACGCATCACAACGCCATTAACAGTTGTTTCGTAATGCGCGCCGTATTTAAAAGTAATTAAATGAAGAATAATAAAACAAAGAATCAACGATCCCTGAAAACCCATGTTGCGAGAAGCCCACGATGTGCTTTTTACTCCAGTGGGTTGAACCGCATATCGCGATTTTTTTGCCGCGCGATTTTCAATCGTTAGTGAAATTGCTGTCGTCACGTGAACGATTAATGTTAAAAGCAAAACCGTTTCTGCGACAAACAGTAAAGGCTTATTCGACACGATTGCGTGACCGTAAGCGTTGAATGCATCGGTGCTGAATAAAATCAGCATGTTGCCGGCCATGTGAGCCAAGACGAAACCCATCCACACAAGTCCCGTTAGGCCCATGATATACTTTCGGCCAACAGTCGACTTCAGAAAATCTAGCATATTGAAATCCTTCGTTGTTTAATTTATCAATTCATTTTCATTTAATGTATGACTTAAAATACGCCTTGTATTTTAAAAAGTCATGGGCCAGTCCATATTTTGCAATATGTCATGGTTTAAAATATATTTCTGTTTTCAAGCACTTAGGCTAGAACTGAGGCTACCAAAAACCACACGTTAACAGGGGTGAATTCTATGAAAGTTTTTGTTTGTCTAAAACAAGTGCCTGACACCGAAACAAAAATCAAAATATTGCCTGATCATTCGGGAATCGACACGGCCGGAATCAAATGGGTTATGAACCCGTACGATGAATTTGCCGTCGAAGAAGCGATTAAATTCAAAGAAAAAAATCCAACCGCTCAAGTTTGGGCGATCACAGCCGGACCAAAAGCCAGAGCCGTCGAAGTTCTTCGTACCGCTTTAGCTATGGGAGCTGATGAAGCAATCGTTATTAATGCTGAAAACATGGATGCCATCACAACGGCTGAAGCTCTAGCAAAAGTGATTCAGGCCGAAGGCGGAGCCCACTTAGTTCTAGCTGGAAAAATGGCGATTGATAATAATCAATCTTCAGTTCCACAGATGGTGGCTGAATTTTTAAACATTCCTCACACATCTGTTGTTTCTAAATTTGAAGCGACTCCTGAATCTTTCACGGTCGAACGTGATGCTGACGGCGGAACGAAAGAAGTTGTTCAGTTAATGTCTCCGGCACTAGTTGCGGCCAATAAAGGTTTAAATTTACCACGATACGCAAGTCTTCCGGGCATCATGAAGGCTAAGAAAAAAGTGATTAAAGAAATCGAATTTTCAACTCTTGGAATTGCGGCGACAGAACAAAAAGTAAAATACGCAGGCTTTGAGTTACCAGCTGAAAAACCAGCGGTGAAATTATTAACGGGTGATGCTACTGCGCAAGCGGCCGCATTAGTTCAAGCGTTACGTAACGAAGCAAAAGTTATTTAATTTTAATTACTACACTAAATAATATACGGGGTTTTTGTGTCTAAAATTTTAGTATTTACAGAATTTCAAAATGGAAAAATCAAACGCAGCTCTCAAGAGCTTTTACAGTTTGCCGCTACGACTGGAAACACGGTCGCAGCGCTAGTTTTAGGTTCTACCGATGGCGCGCAGGCGGCTCATCACGGCGCAACTGAAGTGTTGTTTAGCGCTGATGCTGGCTTTAACTCTTACAATCCAGAATTATTTACGGTCGCTACGGCTGAGGCGATTCAAAAGTCAGGCGCCACAGTTGTTTTAGCGTCTTCATCTTCAACTGGAAAAGATTTGTTTCCACGTGTTGCTGCGAAAATCAAAGCCGGCGTGGTTTCTGACGGTATCGAAATCAAAATCACGGGCGACGATGTTAAAGTTAAAAAGCCTTTCTACTCTGGAAAATGTTTTGCGACGGCAACGTTTGAAAACACAAATGTAAAAATTGTTTTAATGCGTCCGAATCAACTACCTGTCGCGGCGGCTGACGTTTCAAAATCAGCAACCGTTACTGAATTAACTTTTACAAAACCGAGTTTAAAAACAATCATCAAAGATATCGTTAAAGGTACTTCTGAAAAACTAGATTTAACAGAGGCCAATATTATCGTATCGGGCGGTCGTGGCTTAAAAGAAGCGGGCAATTTTAAAATGTTAAACGACTTGGCAGACGTTCTGGGGGCCACAGTTGGCGCGACTCGCGCGGTTGTTGATGCGGGCTGGGTCGGCCACTCGATGCAAGTGGGTCAAACGGGTAAAACTGTTGCTCCATCTCTTTACATCGCAGTTGGTGTGTCGGGCGCGATTCAACATTTGGCCGGCATGAGCGGCAGTAAGGTGATCGTTGCGATTAACAGTGATCCAAATGCTCCTATTTTTCAAAAAGCAACTTACGGAATCGTGGGTGATGCATTTGAAATCGTTCCGGCATTAACCGCTGAATTTAAAAAAGTTTTAGCTCACTAATGCATAAGCTGCGCGGTTGGATATTTGGTTTTATAATCTGGTTAGTTTATAGAACCTTGTCTTTGACGTGGCGAATTCAGATCGTCGAACCTGATGATCTAAAAAACGACCGCAAGCAAAAACAACCCGTTATCTTAGCTCATTTCCACCAAGATGAATTAGCCTTGGTGGCGTTAACTCCAGATTATAAAATTGCGACGATGTCTTCAAACAGCAAAGACGGCGAAATGATGGCCACCGTTTTACGTTTAATGGGCGGGCGAGTTTCGCGCGGCTCTTCGACCCGCGGCGGGGTTTCGGCTCTCAAAGGTTTGATCGAGTTTTGCAAAAAAGGTTCTAACTCAAGCCTTGCTGTGGATGGTCCCCGTGGGCCGATTTACGATCCAAAACCTGGGGTGTTTGAACTATCTAGGCTATTGAAATCACCCATCTATGCGGGTGGTGTTTGCTGCGATCGCGCCTGGCACTTTCCAAGATCGTGGAACAAAACATACCTTCCAAAACCATTCGCAATTATTAAAGTTGTCTGGATTAAAACCTTTGATCGCGTGACTAAAGACCAGGATCCTAGATCTGAAGATTTGGCAAAAACCCTGAAGAATCAACTCTTTGCTGCGCGACAGCAAGCGACCAATTTGTTGGCGCCTAAGGCTTCAGAACTGTAACATTTAAATAAGATTATCCAAATTAGATATTACAACAAAGGATTGCTGTTATGAATTGGTTCTTATCTTTACTTTTTTTAGTTTCAACGTCGGCATTTGCACAAAACGCAAACCAAGTCGTAGCAACGGTTGGAACAAAAAAAATCACTCTCGATGAATTTAATAAAAAATATAAAGAAGTTGTCGGACAGGTTTTAGTTAACCCGCCAACAAAAAAAGTTTTCTTAGAAGACTTAATCCGTTACGAAGTTGGCGTTCAAGAAGCCCGCAAACGCGGAATTGAAAAAGATCCGGTTGTTCAAGATCGAATCAATCAAGAGCTTTACAAAGCCTTGCTTGAAAAAGAGCTTGGCAAAAAAGTACAAGAAAGCACAGTCACAGAAGCTGAAATGAAAACGTGGTACGCAAAAAATCCACAAATTCGTTTGTCAGATATTTTAATTGAAGTGAAGCCGGGCGCAACAGAAGCTCAACGTGCTGAAGCAAAAAAACGCGGTGATGAAATTTTATCTGAAGTTAAAAAGTCAAAACGTCCGTTTGAAGAGCTTGTTCGTTTATACTCTGACGACACGACGACAAAAAACTTGGGCGGCGATGTTGGATGGCAATCGCGCACGTCTTTAATTTCAACTTATTACGAAGCCGCTAACGTTTTAAAAACAAACGAAATTTCAAACATCATTGAAACTCCATTTGGATTTCATATCATTAAACTAACGGGCCGCCGTAGCTTTGAAGAAGCCTCTAAGCGCGAGCTTCGTATGGCTGTCTTTGATGAAAAACGTAAGGCTGTGTTTGATAATTACTTCGCTAAAACTAAAAAACAATACCCGATCACGATCAATGCGAAGTTGGTTGAGTAAGCTTTTAGCTTTCATTTCTTTTAAATTAAGCCCCGCGAAATCGGGGTTTTTTCTTTTTATTTTTATCAGTTCATTCTTTCTTTCAAGCTGTGATTTTTTCTCAAATCGTATTTTAACAAAGCCTGTTGTCGAAGTCGGCGATTACCGAATGACGATGCAAGATTTTTCGAAAGCTTTGGCCGGAAAGCTTAAAAACTTAGATGCGCTTTCAGCAAAAGACCCGCAAATTATATCAAAATTCAAAGAGAAAATAATTTCTGATTTCGTAGTTGAATCGCTGATTTCGCTTTGGTTTGACGAGCAAAAATTAACGATTAATCAGGACGATTTAGAAAAAGAACTGAAAGATCTACAGGCTGGTTACCCAGACGACAAAAGCTTTCGTTTAGCGTTGTCTGAAGAAAGCGTTCCGTATTCGCAGTGGCGCCGTCGCGTTGAAACAGGTTTAAAGCGCAAGGTGGCCTTTAAACACATGAATCAAAACATTAGTCTACCTTCAGATGAAGAGCTTCAATCCTACTACAATAACAATAAAGATCGATACCAACAAAAAGAGTCAGTGCAGCTTTCTCATATTTTAGTTATGGATGAAAACCAGGCCGACATCGTAAAAAAGCTAACAAAGACTCAAAAGTTTGCAGATATCATTAAGAAGTTTTCGATGAGCCCCGACGCAGCCTTTGGCGGCAACTACGGTTGGATCGACCAAGACGCCAACGAAGAGCTTGAGAAGCTTTTTAAATCACGCGTTGGCGATATTATTGGCCCCGTTAAATTGCAGGACGGTTATCATCTTTTTAAAGTTGAACAACGACGCAGTCGCAGACAAAAAACCTTTGAAGAAGTCAAAGATCAGGCTAAGAATGACGTGATTGCATTACGCCAAACAGCTAAATTTTCTGCTTGGCTGGATGAACAAATCAAGAGATACAAGATTTTGAAAAATGCCCAAGCGATTGACGCTCTTTATATCGAAACTCAAGACGGCAAATCGCAGTAATTAGGAGACTCTATATGTTTAAAAAACTTTTACTTGTTGTGCTGATGTCGGTCGCGACCCGTCCAACTTTTGCGGCCAAAGAGGTTGTTGATAAAATTATTGCCACGGTGAACTCAGAGGCGATCTTACTGTCTGATATGAAAAAGCTGCAGTCACGCATCACGAAGCCAGGCGCCATTGATGAATCTATTTTGTTAGGCGAGCCGATCGAATCTTTAAAATCAGATAAAAATGCGCAACTTCAATTTTTAATCCGCGAAAAACTAATTACCGCTGAAATCAAAAGACAAAACCTTTCGGTCACCGACGACAAGGTCGATGCCGAAATGAACCAGCTGGCTAAACGCGGTCAAATGACCCGCCCCGAGTTTGAGAAGTTCATCGTTAAACAAGGCTTAACCGTAGAAGACTACAAAGAAATTCAAAAAAACAAAATGGAGCGCCAAGGCTTCTTTGAAAATGAAATTGTATCAAAGTTACGTATCACCGACGAAGACGCTTACGGTGAATACCAAACAAAAAATCCAAACTACAAACCGAATGT
The DNA here is from genome assembly GCA_014376935.1 of Bdellovibrio sp. Classification (GTDB taxonomy): domain Bacteria; phylum Bdellovibrionota; class Bdellovibrionia; order Bdellovibrionales; family Bdellovibrionaceae; genus Pseudobdellovibrio. Next base: position 48,190 of record JACMQO010000040.1, on the reverse strand, counting down.
GAATGAATTCAAAGTCGCACAAATATTTTTTAATCCACGTTTAAAGGGCGAAGGCGAAGCCGCTTTGGCCAGAGCTAACGCCGTTTTGGAAAAATTAAAGGCGGGAGAAAGCTACGAAACTTTAGCGAATAAGTTTAACGAAGACGGATCTGGCAACAAGGACGGCATTCTAGGAACATTTAAAACGGGTGAACTTAAGCCAGAAACTGAAAACGCGATTGCCGGTCTTTCTGAAAACGACTACACCGATGTGGTGCGCACGAAACAAGGTTTTCATATCTTTAAGTTGTTATCAAAAAAGACCACGATGGATCCGCAATTTTTAAAATATAAAGACCAAATCAAAGGCTACCTCAGCGAGAAAAACTTTGCTCGCCAATTGAAAAACTGGTTCGAATCAAAGAAACAAGATGCCTACATCACAATCTACGACAACGCGACTTAAGAAAGTTGCGATCACAACCGGTGATCCAAATGGCATAGGTTTCGAAGTCACCGCAAAGGCGCTGGCTGATTTGGGACCACTTGCAAACGCCGTTTTTTTTATCTACCGCGATCGCAATCAACAAAAAGCTCAACCCAAATTATTTAAGTTGTTAGATAAATCCTTTGTTCGCCTAACTTTTGCGAGCGAACAATCCGCATTTGTTTTTTTCGACTTGATGGTTAAGCAAAAAGCTTTGCCGAAAAACGTTTTGTTTGATTTAGCACTCTCAACATCGGCGGCTCAGTGGGTCGTTGATGCCGCCACTGCTTGCCATAAAAAAACTGTTTCAAGCTTAGTGACGGGCCCGCTTTCAAAAACCTTAGTCAAAGATGCGGGGTTTTCTTTTGTAGGGCATACGGGTGCATTCAGGGCGATGTATCCAAAATCAAAAATGCATATGGCTTTTGTGGGTGAAAATTTTAATGTGCTCTTAGCGTCGGATCATATTGCGCTTGAAAAGGTGCCGCAATTTTTAACAAAAAAAACTTTGTCCGAGGCAATCATTAACGCCCGAAAATTTAAAACTTTATTAAAATCAAAAAAGAAAATCGCTATTCTTGGCTTAAATCCACACTCTGGCGAAAAGGGTATGCTGGGCCAATTTGAAAAGAAATTCATGTCTAAGCTGCCAATAGATGTCGTGGGCCCGTTAGTTCCGGATGCGGCATTCTTAAAGGCGAACTGGAATAAATACTCTGTCTTTATTTGTCTCTATCATGACCAAGGCTTAATACCTTTTAAATTAGTTCACGGGCAAGATTCCGGCGTGCATATCACGATGGGATTGCCGTTCGTCAGAACCAGCGTTGATCACGGGACCGCGTTCGATATCTATAATAAAAACTTGGCAAATCAGGCGTCTATGTTAGATGCTATCAATCTTAATTTAAAGTTAATCTAAGAGGTAAAACATGTTTCAACCAGTCATCTTCCGTGAATACGATATCCGTGGCGTTTACAACGAACACTTCGATTTAGACTTCGCGTACAACTTAGGAAAAACTTTCGCCTCTTACGTTTCAAAAAAAACCGGCAAGCGCAATTTCAAATTTTCTATCGGTCACGATGCGCGCGTTTCATCAGCGCCGATTGTTGAACAATTATCAAAAGGCATGAAAGAGTCTGGCGCCGAAGTTTTAATTCTGGGCTTGGTCACAACCCCGATGTGTTACTATTCGACATTCCAATTAGATTTAGACGGCGCCATCATGGTAACGGGCAGTCATAACCCACCTGATTACAACGGTTTCAAAGTAAGCCTTGGTAAAACCACAATTTTTGGCGACGAAATCCAAGCGCTTAAAAAAATCATGAACGAAAAAGATTTCATCACGGGCAACGCCGGGTCTGTGAACCCGTACGACATCTTTCCGGAATACTTAGCGCGCTATAAAAAAGAGTTCGGCGAAATGAAACAAGTCAAAGTCGTTTTAGATTGCGGTAACGGCGCGGGCGGCATCATCGCCAGAAAACTTTTCAATACTGTTGGTCTACATCCAGAAATTTTATTTGAACAGCCGGACGGAACATTCCCAAATCACCATCCAGATCCAACGGTTGAAGAAAACTTAAAAGACCTGGCCAAAAAAGTTGTAGAAACCGGAGCCGTTGCCGGCATTGGTTTCGACGGCGACGCTGATCGTATCGGTGTTGTTGATCACACAGGTAAAATGATTTACGGCGATGAATTAATGACAGTTTACGCGCGCGCGATTTTACAAACACAAAAAGGCGCAAAAATCGTCGGCGACGTAAAATGCAGCGACCGCATGTACAACGACATCGCCAAACACGGCGGCATTCCTATTTTATGGAAATCAGGACACAGCTTAGTTAAAGAAAAAATCAAACAAGAAAAGGCTCCCCTAGGCGGAGAAATGAGCGGACACGTTTTCTTCACAGACAGAAACTACGGCTACGACGACGCCCCATACGCAGGTTTGAGACTTTGCGAAATTCTAGCTCAAACAGGTAAAACAATTCCGCAATTACTAGAAGGTTTACCAACAGTATTTAACACACCAGAAATTCGCATCGACACCACAGAAGAAAAAAAAGTCTTGATCGTAGAAAAAGTAAAAGAAAAATTCGAAAATCAAACTGATCCAAATATTAAGGTGAACTTAGTCGATGGAATCCGCATTAGCTTTCCAGACGGTTGGGCCCTCGCGCGTTCATCAAACACACAGCCCGTGCTGGTTGTAAGATTTGAATCCAACAGCGCCGAAGGCTTAAAAAGAATTGAAGATTCAGTCATGACGGTCGTAAATAAGTATCTCTAACTAGATACGAAAAGTAGCCCCGTCTCAAAGAGTCGCCGCTTTAAAAATGGGGAACAATTTGTTTATACTTTAGGGCCTGTCGATTTCCCTTGAAGACGATTTTAAAAAAATAGCGCAAGGCCAACTTTGCAGAATTATTTTCAACAAGCGGTGCGAGAGCGTTCCATTTTGAGACGCCTTGTTTGGACACTGCTTTGCGGTTCATATTTGTTATGACTGCAAAAATGAAAACGACAAATTTATCACTTAGCCCATTAATCGTTGGATGTATCACATTTATTCATGTGTCTAATGTTTTTGCGGCCAATATGTGTACCCAACTGTTTCCACTTCCTATGGACGTTAAGGGCGGCGCATTTCTTCACCAGAAGAATCCAAATCTGCATACATCAAATCCTGTCGAGCAGTTGGTGCTGTTGATAAAGAATACGTCTAAAGTTACACTTACGAAGCCTCCGGAAAAAGTTGCGGCATGGATTAACTATTTAGACCAAAGCTACCAAAAACATCATTCGCACCCTGAAGTTATTCAAAAAATAAAAGAAAGTTATTTGAACCGCTATATTATTAAAATAGAAGATGTCCCAGAGAGCTTCTATGACATGAATGTAAGAATTGCGCGAGAACAAGGTCGCGGAAATATCGTTATGACCACCCAGCAGCGACTTGAGCTGGCCCAAAACGCCATCAAAGATCAACGCAATTCGCTAGACGATTGGTTATCGTATTTTTTATCTGACGAATCCGCCAGTTACCCGATGTGGGCTAAGTATTGGAGTTTTACTGGTTTAGTCAAACTAGGAAATTTTAACACCGAAACTGGAAGTTTTACTGAGCGTAGTAAGCAACAAATGAACACGTTCGCCGAGTTAAACCGTGAAGCTTTCGCTATGGTCATCGACGCCATCGTAAAAAAGGTAAATGGACATGCCATTAAAGATATAGACGACCAAAAATTACTAAGTTTATTGGAAGGAACAAATTTTGGAAAACTTTATGGACGTGCGCTCCAACTGCTCACTACGGAGAAATCGCAAGGCGGAACGGTAGCTGGAAGCTGGATAAAGTATGACAAAGGTTCTGACCCTGCGCCATTGGTTGCTTCATTAAAAAATATGAATACCGGTTGGTGCACAGCAGGAGAAAATACGGCTCGCCAACAATTGTCTAATGGTGACTTTTATGTCTATTACAGCCACGACAAGGAAGGGGTTCCGAGGATCCCTCGAATAGCCATTCGTATGGCTGATCAACAAATCGGTGAAATTCGCGGAACAGCCAAAAATCAAAATTTAGATTTGGGAATTGTTAATGCATCCGTTTTAAATGACAAGTTAGCGGAGTTTGGCGATCGGGGCTCAGCTTATTTAAAAAAATCTGCGGACATGACGCGTTTAACAGAAATCGATACCAAACAATCGAAAGGTATAGCGCTTACAAAACAAGACCTCGTTTTCCTTTACGAAGCCGAAAATAAAATCGACGGATTTGGTCACCATGCAGACCCTCGTATCGAAGAAATTAAAAAGAAACGAAATCGAAAACAAGATTACATCGTCTCCCACGATCTGAAGTATACGGAATCGGAAATAGCCTTAAATGGGAGTGAGGTTTTAAACGGCGGAATAAAGTTTCTTGTGGGAAATCTATATTTAACCCCAGACATTGACCTTAGCAAATTTTCGCTACCAGAAATTGTTTTAGGTGATGTAACAATACTACACAAATCAACTCCGACCCTAATCCTTCCAAAAAAAATATCGGGCAATTTAGATATGCGCAATGTAGACGACATCACAGACATCCAATTTTCCGAGTCTGTCGTTGGGTCTCTTTATCTTGGAAGCGTCACGAGGGCGGATAATGTTCTACTGCCCCAGGCCGTCGTGATTGACGTTGATATGAGCTCACTAGTTAGAGCATCAAACCTGGTGATGCCTAAAAAAGTTCGTTCTCTAAACTTATATAAGCTGGAATCGGCAAAAGGCGTAACGCTACCTGAAGAAGTTGACCATGCCCACTTTCTTCGACTTGCAACGGATGATGGATTAATTTTACCCAAGATTATTCATTTTAATATTCAATTGCCATCTGCATTAAAAGACATCCTTAATAATCACAAGGCCGAATGAGCCCGTCACCATTACCGAAAAAACATCCGCACAGCCTTCCCAAAAGTGGATCGGCAACTTTTAAAGAATCGTATATTTTTGAAGGCTCTGAGTTTTTCATGTAAACTCAGCTTATCTTGGCTTTACAAAATAAAAAAGGCCGACATCGCTGTCGACCTTCTTATTTTTTACGCCGCCGTAATAGTTACGCGGCGCCTTACCAAAAGTGAGCTGGTACCTTTTTAGAAACCGAAAGAAGCTGCTGGGATCTTGATGAAAGCAACTAGGAACGCTAAGATAACTAAAGACTCGATTAATGCTAATGAAAGAATTAGAGGAGTGAATAATTTGTCGCCAGCTGCTGGATTGCGAGCGATACCTTCTAAAGCTGCTGCTGCCGCTTTACCTTGAGCAGAAGTTCCGCCGTATACCGCTAAACCAATCGCGATTGCTGCGCCGATAGCGATTAAACCGCTTTGTGAATGATTAACTGCTACGACAGCTGCGTCCTGAGCGAAAGCTGCTACAGATGCTAATGTTGTTACTGCAAATAGAATTGCTTTTTTCATGGGGATCTCCTTGCCTTATAAGGCATTTAATTAGTGGCCGTCAGCTGTTGCAAGAGCTACGTAGACCATTGATAATAAAGTAAATACGAAAGCTTGAATGGTCGAAACCAACAAACCCATCGCGTAGAACGGAATCGCAGGACCCAAAGGAAATAATCCTAAGAACACCGTAAGAACCGTGTGGTCGCCCGTCATAACGTTAGCCAAACGAAGACCTAAAGTTAACGGGCGAATAATGTGAGAAATAATTTCGATGATCAACATCAAAGGCGCTAACCATAAAACCGGGCCCAAGAAATGTTTTAGGTATCCAAGACCGCCGTGCTTAAGACCAACAACATTGTAAGCTAAGAAAGAAAAAATACCAAACGCAAATGTCGTATTGAAATTGTCTGTCGCCGGAGTCATGCCTGGAAGTAAGCCAACTAAGTTATTAAATAAAATAAAAGTAAAAACCGCAGTAAAGTAAGGAGCAAAGTCGCGACCGTGATGACCGATAACTTGTGTCGATACGTCGCCAATTGTTTCAGTTAAAATTTCAAAAATGCCACGAACAGAAAATTTTCCTGTTGGAACAACAGAAGCTTCGCCAGAACCTAAAGTGGCTTTCGCGCGTAAACCAACAAGCGCAAGGATAACGGTTACAATAAGTAACGTCGCAACGTGTGCGTAGTGATGTCCAACTCCGGGAATTAATTGAGTCCAATTAAAGTGCATATGACCTTCTTATTCTTACGTTTACAAAGTTTTGTTAGTCTTAACAAAACCTTTCATTAAAGTCGCGCTTAATATCGCTAAAACCAAAGTTGATAGGCCCGAAACTAAGCCCAATGGTTTGATCCAACCCATCGCCGCCAAATTCCATAAAACAACGCCCAAAATGAAGTATTTAAATATAATGACGAAAACCGCCAGCGCAATAGATTTTTTAGCAAAAATTAAGCTCCACAAGATATAAATACCAAACAGGTTCAGCAACATAATCCCGCCGCCCAAAAGACAACTTAAGGCCGCATCGTTTCCTTGGTAAAAACAAAGTAGGCCCGAGATCGCAACGGTGTATAATACCATCCAAATTGCTGTTAGTTTGATCATTTTAATCGCCCTAGTTTAATAATTAGACTGACGAACCAAATAAAAAAGCCAAGAACCACACAAATGGCCTGCGCCCCGGCGTAACCCTTGTCCTGAAGCCACTTTCCGGCCCATAAAGAAAATAGAATCAGACCGATCAATTCAAAACCGATGGCCGCAAAAACGATGTATTTATTTTTTTTCATAGCGGTATTTACCTGTGTGTCCCGTAAGCGTAAAATTTATTTACGGCGACCTTTAAATAGGGGCTTATTTATTAACTTCTCTTTAAGCCGCTTAATACGAAGTTCATAGTACGATTTATCTTCAATTTCATCCTGATATTTTTCTAGGTACGAAGTCGCTGACGAGTAGTCTTCTTTTTCTTCGTAAACAATCGACGTCGCGATAAATAAATTTTCTTGCGCAAAATAGCGGTCGTCCATACGACGAATTTCTTCGTACGCCGTTAGAGCCTCGTCATATTTTTTCAGTGACAATAAAACCTGAGCCTTCAATTTTAAAAACGGCCGCTTATCGGCCAACGTCATTTTGAAGGCGGCATCGATATATTCTAATGAGGCCGTTGCGTTTCCAGATAAGTACTGCGCCTGCGCAATTTTAAATTTCGTTTTTTCTTTAAGTTCGGCCCCGACATCAAGCTGTTCTAAAATCAAAAGTTCTTTCAAAGCCTGTTGATAATTCTGTAGATTTTCTAAGTAAACTTCGGCCAAAGAATCTTGCGCATTGAAACGCGAACGGGGATCTTGCGATTTTAAAATAATTTGACGGTAAATACGAAGGGCCCGGTCAAAATCTTGAATTTCAAATCTAGAAATACGTGCAGCTTCAGTTAAAGCCTTGGTTTTTTTCTTATCGTTTTTTTCAAGATCGGCCGAGCGCTCTAAAAGATTTAAGGCGATCCGAAAATGACCACTTTCAATTTCTTTATACGCTTCATCATAAAGCTTTTCGGCCTGCGGGGTACATCCACTGGTCGAAAAAACAACGGTCACCGTTAAAATAAAAACTGCAGTGCTTTTAACAAGCGCTGCAGTTTTAAAAAAGAGTCTGTTTGACTGAAGTTTTTTGTTTTGCAACTTAGTGAACTTCTTCACCAGCTTTATCTTCGTCATCAATCGCCGCTAATCCGGTTACGAATTCTTGTTTTTCATCTAGGTTAATTAAACGAACACCTTGCGTGTTACGTCCTAATACCGAAATGTCAGAAATCTTCATGCGAATAACTTGGCCTTGATCCGTCGATAAAATTAGCTCCTGAGAGGCTGAAACCTTTTTAGTTCCAACAACGGTTCCCACTTTGTCGGTCGTTTTCTGCGTAATAATACCAACGCCGCCACGTGATTGCGTGCGGTACTCAGAAACTTCAGAACGTTTTCCGTAACCTTTTGTGGTAACCATTAAGATCGTGTCTGGAGTATTTTTCTCTAAAACCTGCATTGCAACAACGATGTCGTCTTTAGAAAGTGTAATGCCTTTTACGCCACGAGCCGATCGACCCATGCCGCGAACATCCGCTTCGTTGAAGCGAATCGACATTCCTTCTTTAGTCGCGATAAAGATATCGCTTTCACCATCAGAAATTTGCGCCGTCACAACTTGATCTTCAAGATCTGTCGTTAAAGCAATAATGCCCGCTTGGCGTGGATTATTGAACGCATCTAAAGACGTTTTCTTAATAATTCCTTTTTCAGTTAACATCACCACGTATTTATTTTCGCTGAACTCATCCACCGGTAGGATGGCTCTTACTTTTTCACCCGCTGTTAAGTTCACAACGTTCGCTAAAGATTTACCTTTGCCGATACGGCTTCCAAGCGGAAGGCGATGCACTTTACACCAGTAAACTTTACCCTTATCGGTAAAGACTAATAACTGAGTCTTGGTTGAAGCAATGAACAGATCGGTCACGTAATCTTCTTCACGTGTTTCCATTCCCTTTAAGCCCTTACCACCACGTTTTTGCACGCGGTATTCTTCGGTCGGGATGCGCTTGATGTAACCGGTATTTGTTACCGTTACGACCATTGGCTCGTCCGCGATTAAGTCTTCGTCTTCGATATCTGTTAAATCACCCGTGATTTCGGTACGGCGTTTATCTGCGTAGCGTTTTTTAATATCTTCTAATTCGCCAACGATAATTTTATAGATTTCTTTAACGTCTGCTAATACGAAACGTAACCATTCGATTTGTTTTACAAGCTCTGCAAGTTCGTTGATAATTTTATCACGCTCTAAACCCGTTAAACGCTGTAAACGCATTTCTAAAATCGCTACCGCTTGGCGTTCGCTGAAACTGAACTTTGTCATCAACGCTTCGCGCGCGATAGACGCTTCTTTTGAAGCCTTAATCGTCGCGATCACTTCATCAATTTGATCTAGCGCCTTCTTAAGACCTTCTAAAATGTGCGCGCGCTCTTGGGCTTTCTTAAGTTCAAAAATACAACGCTTCGTAACCACGTCACGACGATGATCAACGAAAGCTTCTAACATACGTTTCAAGTCAAATGTGACCGGCTGATTTTTGTTATCAAGCGCTAACATGTTGATACCAAAACTAACTTGCAGCTGCGTAAACTTTAAAAGACGATTTAAAATAACCGAAGCATTTTCACCGCGCTTTAAAACGATCACAACGCGCATGCCTTCGCGTGATGATTCATCACGGATATCAGAAATCCCTTCAACCGTTTTTTCACGAACTAGGTCGGCGATTGTTTCAATTAATTTCGCTTTATTCACTTGGTACGGAAGTTCGTTCACGATAATTTCTTCGTGATCTTTTTTAACTTCAACATCTGTCTTCGCTTTGATCGTGATAATGCCACGACCTTTTTTATAAGCTTGTAAAATTCCTGAGCGACCCGCAATTTGCGCCGCCGTTGGAAAATCTGGTCCCGGAATTCTTTCAATTAAATCCTCAATCGTACAGTCCGGGTTTTGGATTAAGTAAACGCAACCATCGATCACCTCGCCTAAGTTGTGCGGCGGAATGTTCGTCGCCATACCAACCGCGATACCCGACGAACCATTCACTAAAAGATTTGGAAATTTTGCAGGTAATACTAATGGAATTTCTAAAGAGTCATCATAGTTGGGGCCAAACGGAACCGTTTCTTTTTCAAGATCCGCTAACAACTCTTCTGACAATCGTGTCATACGAACTTCGGTGTAACGTGAGGCTGCGGCCGAATCGCCATCAATCGAACCGAAGTTACCTTGACCATCAATCAAAGGGTAACGTAGTGAAAAATCTTGCGCCATACGAACCATAGTTTCGTAAACGGCTAAGTCACCGTGCGGATGGTATTTACCGATAACATCACCAACCACGCGGGCTGATTTTTTATACGGTTTATCATGTGTATTGCTAAGTTCGTGTTGAGCAAATAAAATACGACGGTGAACTGGTTTCAAACCATCACGCACGTCGGGTAGGGCGCGACCCACAATAACCGACATCGAATATTGCAAATACGCATCGCGCATTTCTTTATTGATATCTATATTCGTTACGCCTTTTTCATTACTTTCAATAGCCATAAATCACCTTTGTCAAAAATTTAAATCTTACACATCTAACGCGCGCACAAGCAGGGCGTTGTCGTTAATAAACTTACGGCGTGGTTCAACCTGTTCGCCCATAAGAACACTAAACGTTTCATCAGCCGCAACGGCGTCATCAATCGTTACTTTTAATAAATGTCTGAACTCTGGATTTAAAGTTGTGTCCCAAAGCTGTTCTGGGTTCATCTCTCCCAATCCTTTATACCGTTGGATGTAGATTCCTTTTTTCGAAGATTCCATGACGTGTTCATAGAATTCATTATAGTTTTCGAAAGAGTGTTCTTCATTACCTTGCTTAATTGTAATTGGTAATTGCGAAACGCCTTGAATCGCCGACCAAAGCGAACGAAATTCAATGATTTCCGGCGCCAACAATAAATCAGGCCCAAACTGCGTCGTTACGCGGTCGGCGTAGCGAGTCGTTTCGATCGTGATTTTAGCTTTACCTTCTTCGGTCGTCGTTTGTTCATTGATTTCGGTGATTCCCAAACCTGGGTTCGTGTTGATCCACGCTTTTAAATCATCAAACATCATTTTTAATTTATCTTCGCTTTTTAAAACTTCGTCTAAGTTTGGAGTTTTAGTTAAAACGAAATACAAAACGTCAGGGTCGTATTTTTTCGAAGAAACTTTTAATAGGCGATAGAACTTTTGAACGTTCAAAATCATTTTACGTAATTCGTCAGCGCTCACTTCTTTATCTTTGATTTTAAACGAATCTAATCCTGTTTTTAAAAGATATTCTGTTAAAGCCAATTCATCTTTTAGGTACGTTTCAGACTGACCTTTTTTCGCACGGTACAATGGTGGTTGCGCGATGTAAATAAAACCTCTTTCTAAAACTTCTGGCATCTGGCGGAAGAAGAAAGTCAGTAACAAAGTACGGATATGCGATCCATCCACGTCGGCATCAGTCATGATAATGATTTTATGGTAACGAATTTTATCAACGTTGATATTATCTTTACCGATTCCAGTACCCAATGCAGAAATCATCATGCGGATTTCGTCATTCGATAACATTTTATCAAAACGCGCTTTTTCAACGTTTAAGATTTTACCTTTTAGTGGAAGTACGGCTTGCGTTTTACGGTCGCGGGCCATCTTTGCAGATCCGCCGGCCGAGTCTCCCTCAACTAAGTAAAGTTCACATTTAGCCGGGTCGCGCTCTTGGCAGTCGGCCATTTTTCCCGGAAGCGATCCACCATCAAGCGCCGTTTTACGACGAGTGATCTCACGCGCTTTTTTAGCGGCATGACGGGCGCGCGCTGATTCAACGCACTTGTTAATAATTGTTTTCGCAGCCGCAGGATTTCGATCTAACCAGTCAGATAATTTTTCATTAATTAAGGTTTCAACCGCTGATTTTGCTTCAACGTTTGTTAATTTAACTTTGGCCTGACTACTAAATAGCGGGTCATGAATCTTAACTGAAATAATCGCAGCTAAGCCTTCTCGAATATCTTCACCTTCGATCGCTTCTTTAAAATCTTTTAGTAGCGATTTAGAATTCGCATACGCATTGATCGAGCGGGTTAAGGCGCCACGAAAACCCACCATGTGAGTTCCGCCCTCGGGATTACTGATGTTGTTTGCGTACGAGTAAACTGATTCCGAATAAGAATCATTCCACTGCATCGAAATTTCCATCGCGATTCCATCTTTTTCACCGCGGAAATAAATCACGTCGTTATGGATCGCTTTTTTAGATTGATTTAAATACGACACGAATTCAGCAACACCATTGGCATACTGATAATCAACTTTACGACCCGTTCGTTCGTCAGATAAGTTAATATGTAAACCCGCATTTAAAAACGCCATATCGCGGAAGCGATTTGAAAGCGTGTTGTAATCAAATTCAATTCCGGGTTCTTTAAAAATTTCAGTGTCTGGTTTGAAAGTAACGATCGTTCCTTTGCGGGGCGTCGGTCCAAAATTTTCAACCGGTGTTTGCGGAATGCCTTTCGCGTAGGTTTGACGATAAACATTTCCGTTCTTATGAGATTCAACCTGCATACGGATCGACAAAGCATTCGTAACCGAAGCTCCGACACCGTGAAGCCCGCCTGAAACTTTATAGGCGTCGCCATCGAATTTTCCGCCGGCATGAAGAACCGTGTACACGATCTCCATCGCATCTTTTCCAGATTTGTGTGGACCGACAGGAACGCCGCGACCATCATCGTCAATCGTGATTGAACCATCAGTATTAATTTTAACTAAAATTCTTTTACAGTAGCCGGCTAAGGCTTCATCCACGGCGTTATCCACGATTTCGTACACAAGATGGTGGTAACCGGTGATGTTCGCGTCACCAATGTACATGCCAGGTCTTTTACGAACGGCTTCAAGGCCTTCTAAGACCTGAATGTCATCCGCGCCGTAGTCTTTACTTTCATCTACGTGAGTGCTTTTGACATCGTCCACATCTGAATTTGTCGTCTTTGTATCTACTACACCTGAATCTGACACGAGTACTCCTTACCCAATAAAACATTTCAACATATTCAACATGTTTATCCACATCGCAGATGTGTTTTAAGAGAGAAAATTTAAAAACGGAGATTAACAATCCGTAGAAATTGCGCCCTGACTAACATGGAACACCTGGCTTTTTTCCATATGGAGCTTTTTAAGAAAAGTTGTATCGGTTGTGGTTACAAACGTTTGAGTTTCAATTTGGTTAAGGGTCGAAATTAACGACTCTTGTTTTGCCAAATCAAGCTCAGATAAAACATCATCTAAAAGCAATACCGGATAAAAACCGTGAACCCTATGATGATACACAATCTGCGCCATTTTGAAAGCTAATATGATAGATCTTTGCTGCCCCTGCGAACAAAAAAATCGTGAGTCTTTTCCGTTATATAGAAACAGGACGTCGTGTTTTTGGGGACCAATTAAAGAGGTTCCAGATTTAAGCTCGGCAAATGATAATTCTGTCAGTCTTTTAAGCAAGAATTCTTCGATTTTTTCTTTAGAAACTTCTTTAAAACTTTGCTCGGAAATTATGTATGAATAATCAAACTCGGCCTGGTTTTCTGTGTGTATTTGATGCAGTGATTTTTGAACTTCAGGTTTGATATTTTTTAACGCTTCTAAGCGCATAAAAGTTAATTCTGCAGCTAATCTGATGAAGATCGGATTTACACTTTCTAACGTTTTTATTCCCATTTCGCGGTCAATTTTTTCTTGTAAAATATCTTTTAAAATTTTGTTCCTAGTTTTCAACGCTTTCTTAAATTCGTTAACTAGTTTTTTTCCGTATGAAAAAGTTTGTACCAAAATTTGATCTAGTAACTGTCTGCGATGATCCGAACTTTCTTTAATGCTGTTCAAACTTTCTGGAGAAAATAAAATAAGTGGGGGTAAAGGAACATTACTTTGTGAAACTTTTTTATCATTCAGTAAAAACGTCTTTGTTTTAGCCGTTAAATTAATTTTTAGGCTGTAATCTAAATCTTTATTTTCTAACAAACAGCGTAAGTAAGCTTCATTTTTATTTTCTTGAATCAAAGTATCATAACGTGAGTATCTAAAACTATCGCCTTCAATTAAAAAATAAATGGCTTCCAAAATATTGGTTTTACCATTTCCATTTTGTCCGACAAAAATATTTAAGCGATCGCTGAATTGAATATTCAGCGCATCGAAATTACGAAAATTCGTCGTGATTAATTGCCGAATTTTCATGCGTCAGTTCCAGTTTTTTTTAAAAGCGGGTAGCCTACTTTAATGATTAACCGAATAATCAAATTCTCATTGGCATAACTACGTTTAAGTAGTCTGCATTATTGTGAGCACGTAACACGCCCGGAGACAGCTGATCGTTAAGCTCGAACTCGACAAACTCTTGCTCGATATTTTTCAGCACGTCTTCGATGTAGCGCGCGTTAAAGCCAATTTTAAGGTCCGGGCCTTTATACGAAATATCTAATTCTTCTTTAGCATCACCAAGCTCAGGATTATTCGAAGTGATTTCTAATTTATCTTCGCTGAAAGACATTAAAATCGCTTTCGACTTCTGATTCGCTAATAATGAAACTCGTTTTAAACTAGATAAAATCATTTCCCGCGGAACTACGATTTTATGAGTTAGCTTTTGTGGAATAAACTGTTGGTAATTGGGATATTTACCTTCAATCAAACGAATCATTAAAACGCTTGATCCCGATTTTAAAATAAACTGCGATCCTTCAACCGCGATGTAAACATCTTCAACCGTTGATTCGATTAATTTTTTAATTTCGAATAAACCTTTTTTCGGGATGATCACGCCGATCTTTTCGGTGAAGCTTAATTCTTTAAAAGTTTTATTGATTAAGCTTAAACGATGACCATCGGTAGCGACCATTGTAATTTTATTTTTTTCGAAAGATTCAAAGAAGACACCATTTAAATGATAACGAGTCTCATCATTAGAAACACTGTAAATTGTTTTATCGATCATCATTTTAAATTCAGAGGCATTGATTTTAGAAAAGTTTTCTGAATTGTAAGTTGGAAAGACCGGATACTCTTCAGCCGCGACGCCGATGATCTTAGATAAGAACTTACCTTGCTTAATTTCTAACCAATTATTTTCTTTTTTAAATAATTGAATAGGTCCGTCTAACAATTCCTTCGTGATTTCAAATAAGCTCTTAGCGCTTACTGCGACCTTGCCAGGCTCTTTAATTACACTTGGGACTACATCGGTTAGGCTAACTTCTAAATCGGTTGCGTAGGCCTTCAGGCTATTATCTTGTGCTTCTAAAAGAACATTCACTAAAATAGGCATCGTATTTCGTTTTTCTACGATGTTTTGAGTTCTGCTTAAAATATTCAATAACTCTTTCTTTTGTATCTCTATTTTCATGTGTTCTGTTTTCCTAATAATATTATATTTAAATGTAGTAGTAGTAGTAGCACCGTTGGTAAATCGAATTTTTAACTAAAGGTTTGAAATAACTAACCTTTGTTCGTGGAAAACTCAATCACGTTTCAAACTCAAATTCCCAAAAATTGGGGATTAACTTTATCCACACAGATTCCGGCCTGGTTACCCACACCCGTTTCCACAATCCACATTCACAGTCCTGTGATATTGTGGATAATGTTAGTTAACTCATCGATATCGTTCTTAAATTGAGGATCCGACAATTGTAGATTCTTTACTTTTTCTAAAGAACTGATCACGGTCGTGTGGTCTTTGCCTCCAAAAGCGCGCCCGATATCCACCAAAGATTTGTCTAAAAATTTCTTAATTAGGTACATTGCAATTTGTCTAGGCACGACGATGGGCTTCGCACGGCTGGTTGATTTTATATCAGCTACACGAATTTTGAAGTATTCCGAAACAATTCTTTGAATTTCTTCGATACTAATCGTGATCGTGTTTT
Source organism: Bdellovibrio sp. (assembly GCA_014376935.1). Lineage (GTDB taxonomy): Bacteria > Bdellovibrionota > Bdellovibrionia > Bdellovibrionales > Bdellovibrionaceae > Pseudobdellovibrio. The sequence continues at coordinate 32,695 of JACMQO010000040.1, read as the reverse complement.
CGTGGTGTGCTAAAACTTTGCGCGCAAGTTCAAGATTAATGCTTAAGCCCTGAAGCTCTGAATACATTTTAATTTTCTTTAAATTGCCTTCAAGTTCCCGAATCGATTTTTTAGATATCTTCGCTATATATAGTATCGTCTCTTCTGAAATTCTTAAGTTAAAGTTTTCAGACTTGTATCTTAAAATGGCAATACGTGTTTCTAAATCGGGCATTGTGATATCAGCGATCAACCCACGCTCTAAACGTGTGCGAGAACGATCTTCTAAATTAAGAATATCTTTCGGCATTCTATCGCTGGCTAGAATCACTTGTTTTTTTCGTTCAATGAAAGAGTTGATTGTATGAAAGAACTCTTCTTGAACCGCTTGACCGCGCCCGATGTACTGAACGTCGTCGACCACTAGAATATCTGTATTATCACGGTATTTTTGACGAAATTTATCCATCTCTTGGCGACGAATTCCTGAAACGCACTCGTTTAAGAAGCGCTCAGCTGAGACGTAAGTGATGCGGTAATGGGGAAAGTTAGTTCTGATTTCATTCGCGGCCGCATTTAGTAAATGCGTTTTACCCATTCCAGATGGTCCGTAGATGAACAGGGGATTGTAATCGTCTGAACCCGGGTTTCTTGAAACGTTATAAGTGGCCGCGTGCGCAAATTCTGAGTTCTTGCCGACAACGAATGTTGAAAAAGTGAAGTCGGTGTTTAAGTTTTCGGAAATTTTTACAGGCGCTGGTCTAGGAATTACGGATTGTTGAGCTGTTTGAAAAACCTGATCCGCATTTTGCAAAACATCGTGCAAAGACGTGTTGTACTCATCAGCCACTTTTCCAGTCACAACGAATTCAACCAGGACCGCCTCTTGGCAAAGATCTGAAAGTTCTAGCGTAATTTTTTCTTTCAAATGTTCATTCACGTAGAAGAAGAAAAACTGATTTGGAACGCCCAAAGTGATCTTTAATTTTCCGTCAATTTTTTCGGCTTTAATTAGATCGATAGGATCCAACCAGTTCTCTAAAAGCTTGCTGGCGCCATTTTTATTTTTCATCGAGGATTTGATTTGGCTCCAAAACGAACTATTGATTTCCACTTATCCCCCTCTGGACTTGGATTGATTAACAACATGACTTCGACTTATCAACAGTTGACCACTATGCCGCAATGTGCTTTATATTTAATTCACTTACAAAATGAGTGCTTAAATAATACACAATTGACGTGAATGACGTCGTAGGATTTCCAGTGTATAGCTGGTTTTATATAGAGGTGCAAAATGAAAAGAACATATCAACCAAGTAATCGTCGTCGCAAAAAAACTCACGGCTTCCGTGCTCGCATGGCCACTAAAGACGGACAAAAGATTTTATCTAAACGTCGCGCTAAAGGCCGTAAACGCTTAGTTGTTACTGCTGGTGGCAAGTAAACCAAAACCTCTTACGAGATCGTCCGACTATAAAGAAGCTTCTATTAAAGGTAAAAAATTAAGACCGGCCACCTGGCTGAGTCTTCATGTATTGCCTTTGTCAGAAGAGCTTAGTTATTACGGCATCACTGTGTCTCGCAAGGTTGGTCCGTCTGTTATTCGTAACAGACTTAAAAGATGGGTGCGTAATTGTGTTCGTTCAGAAAAATGGCCAGAACAGTTTATCTCAAAAAGAGTTGTGTTTGTGTTCAGACCACAAACAACCGAAGAATTTTACAAGCAGCTTAAATACAAAGAGTTCGTTGAAGTTTTTAAGAAGCTTTAACCCGCTAAACTTTATTTTTAAAAGTTTAATCGTCTTGTACCAAGCTTCTATTTCGTATTTTCTAGGCGGGAACTGTCGCTACTATCCAAGCTGTTCACATTATGCAAAACAAGCTTTTGAAACGCATTCTTTTTTTACAGCTTTTAAACTTTCTTTTTTTCGCATTCTAAGCTGTCACCCGTTCAGTAAAAAAAATTATCACGATCCTGTTCCCGCTCCGAAAACCACTTCTGAAATTAGCCTCCGAGGACTGTATGACTCCAAATCAACCTGAAAATCCATTCACAAATCCTAAGTTTTTAATCGCTATCGTCGCGACCTTTGTTGGTCTTTGGGGATGGCAGTATTACATGAATAAAACTTATCCTCCGCAAGCGGCTCCCGTAAATGCGGTAACGACGAATGCAGCGACAAACCCTGCTACGGCTGGTGGCGTGAACACCGCTACCACGGTGGCTTCTGGGGCCTCGTCACAAGCAGCGGCGAACGCGCAAGCAACGATTTCAGCCGCGGCTGAAGAAAAAGAATTTACGTTTGAAAACGAAAAAGCTAAATGGGTTATTTCATCAAACGGTATGGGCTTAAAAACATTTATTATCAAAGATTACAAAGACCGCGAAGGTAAAAACATTGAATTTACATCGGCAGAACATATCTTTGCGTTATCTGCGAACAACAAAAAAATCGCTTTTAATTTAACTCAAGTTTCTGACGTCGAATACAAGGGTGAAGCTACGGTCGAGAATAAAAAAATCACACGCGTTGTGAAGTTTGATAAAGAGAAACTTTTCTTTGAATCAAACACTTCATTTGAGCCTGGTTTACAAAACGTTCAGCTTTCAATCGACGAAAAGAAGTTAGCCGTTAAGGGTGCGAACTTCCTAATGCCCTCTTTTGAAAAACAAGATTTCTTGTACAAAGAAGTTGATAAAATTAAAACCGAACATATTTCTGGAGTAAAAGAGGGCGAAACGTTAAGTAAATCAGCTAACAATGTGTCTTTGGCAGCTATCGGAACACAGTACTTTACGATCGCGACGATTGATAAATCAGAAGTGGCCCCATCGGTAAACATGAATGTTTCGGGTCAGCTGGCTAAGTTAGATTTACACTACGACCTAGCAAATTCTCAGGTAAAAAGTTTGAATCAAATTTATTATGTCGGCGCAAAAGACACTGATATTTTAAAAGCGATTGATCCGGTAATGCTTGAAGTGATGGACTACGGCATGTTCGGCTTTATCGCGAAACCGTTATTAATTTTAATGCGCGCCTTACACAAAATTTTAGGCAACTGGGGCTTAGCGATTATCGGTTTAACTTTAATTGTTCGTTTAATTATGCTTCCTTTTAATATTTTATCATTCAAATCTTCGCGCGCTATGCAGAAGATTCAGCCGCTATTAAAAGAAGTGCGCGAGCGTTATAAGGCAGATCCGTTAGAAGTAAATCGTCGAACAATGGCGATTATGAAAGAAAACAAAGCAAACCCGTTAAGTGGGTGCTTGCCGATGTTGATTCAAATTCCGATTTTCTTCGCGCTATGGAAAACGATTGGGTCCAGCGTTGAAATCTACCAACAGCCGTTTTTTGGCTGGATTCATGACTTAAGTTCGCACGATCCATTTTTTGTGATTCCAGTTTTGATGGGTATTACAATGTTCTTCCAACAAAAATTGACTCCAACGACAATGGATCCGATGCAACAAAAGATCTTGAATTTTATGCCGATCATTTTCACGGTGTTTATGTTCAGTCTTCCGAGCGGATTAACACTGTACAATTTTGTAAGTGCTTTGTTCGGCGTGACTCAGCAGTATTTTTTATTAAAAGACAAATCAGCAGCTAAGGCTGCGTAGTAATTAGGGGGATATATGGCGGGCTTTTTCAGTAAAATTTTCGGTGGCGGAAAAAAAGAAAACAACCTTGAATCGGTTGTTGAGGAAACACTTAATGGCATCTTAGAAAAAGGTGGCTTTGATTTATCTTACGAATTAAACATCGAGAAAAAAGAAGAAATAACTGAAGTAAAAATTGAATTCTCTGGTAACGACGAAGCCTTATTAAAAGACTACAAAGGTCAATTAATGGACGCGTTTCAATTGATCATCAAGCGCGTGACTCAGCACCACTTCGCTGATGTACAAACAAATGTATTGGTTGATTGCGGCGGTTTCCGTGAAGAATCAGAAGCGGCTTTAATCGAGCGCGCCGAACACCTCAAAAAAATTGCGATCGAGCAAGGTAAATCAGTATATTACCGCGCGCTTCCTCCGAAAGAACGTAAAGTTGTTCACCAATATTTAGCGCAAGATGGCCGCGTAAAAAGCCGCTCTTTGGGTGATGGCCTTTACAAAAAAATCAAAATTTTTCCAGCTAAAAACGCGGCCGTAGAGGGTGCTGAAGTTGAAGAAAAATAGTTTTTAGTATTCAAAATAATTACGTTATTCGTTAGGAAAACATAGGATGCGCAATCGAGGCGAACAAACAATTTGTGCTATTTCGACGCCTCCGGGTGTGGGTGGCGTCGCCGTCATTCGCGTTAGTGGACCGCAGGCGCTTTTAATCTGTAAAAAAATTGCGCCAGGCCTTACTCAAAAAGAAATTAAATCTCATCAAATCTACTTCACAAAAATCAAAGATACCGCGACCGGAATTTCTGGTGGCGAGACGGTCGATGAAGTTGTGGTTTCGTATTTCGCGAACGGGAAGTCATTTACCGGCGAAGAAGTCGTCGAAATCAGCTGTCACGGCAGTGAATACGTCGCCGAAAAAATTGTAGATCTACTGGTTGATAACGGATGTAAGTTGGCCGAAAAAGGCGAATTCACGTACCGTGCGTTTATGAATAATAAAATTGATTTAGTTCAGGCTGAGTCGGTTCTTTCGTTAATTCAAAGTCAAAACCAAGCTTCGGCCCGCGTGGCGGTTCGTCAGCTGCAAGGTTACGTTTCAAAACAGTTTGAAAAGTTAGAATCGGACTTAACGTGGTGTTTGGCGCATATCGAGGCCTCAATCGATTTTTCGACCGAGGGCATTGATGTGGTCGACCCCGTGGTTTTGATTCAAAAGTTGAAGGCTATTCGCGTTGATTTGTCAGCGTTAGTTTCTTCATATCGTTCGGGGCGCCTTGTTAAAGACGGCATCAAGGTCGTTTTGTTGGGTAAGCCAAATGTAGGTAAATCAAGCCTACTTAATATTTTTTCGCAAGATGACAAAGCGATCGTGACCCCCGTTGCGGGAACGACTCGGGACGTGATTCAGGCGACGACCTTATTTGACGGCTTTCGGTTTACGATAAGCGATACGGCGGGCCTTCGCGCTACTGAAGATCTGGTTGAAAAAATCGGCGTCGACCGCAGCCAAAAAGAGGCCGGGAAAGCCGATGTTGTTTTATACGTATTTGACGGCACAGAGCCTGATTGGCAGATTGCAAAAACCCAGCTTTCAGAAGTCAATTCGCCGGTCTTAATTCTGGTTAACAAGACGGATCTTCTAAGCGAAAGCCAGCGGGCCGAGTTTAGAAAAAAATTACAAAATTTATCTGCTAATTACCAAGAGCAAGACATCATTTTTACATCGGGCCTTGATCCCAAGAGCCGAGACAGAGTATTAACATCTGTTAAGACCAAAATAGGCCAGTTAAACGTTTTAGACGAGGCGATGATCACTTCGGCACGACAGTACGAAATGTCACGTCACGCACTTGAAATGTTAGACGCCTCGTTACAAGAGTTAGAAAAAAATATGGGCGCGGAGTTTATCGCGATGTATTTGAAAGACTCTTTGATGTCGATCCAGCGTATTTTAGGTCATGTTTTTGATGACCAAATCATGGACCGAGTTTTTAAAGAATTCTGTATCGGGAAGTAAGCTCCCGGCAAGGGACCACATGCAAGCATTTGATATTATCGTTGTTGGGGCCGGGCACGCAGGCGTTGAAGCTTGTTTGGCGGGCGCACGTTTAGGTTTAAAAACGTTAATGGTCACAACGAATTTGGATCGCATTGCTTACATGTCGTGTAACCCTTCAATTGGCGGCTTGGCGAAGGGCCATATGGTTCGTGAAATCGATATCTTGGGCGGCCAAATGGGCCTGGCTTCTGATGCTTCATGCATTCAATTTAAAAGATTAAACTCAAGCCGCGGGCCTGCGGTTCGCGGAAGCCGCGCCCAGTGCGACAAGCATGTTTACTCTGCGTTTCAAGCAGAGGCGTTAAAAACTCAAGAAAATTTAAGTTTATTAGGCGCCGAAGTTAAGCGGTTAATTTTGAATAATCACGTTTGTGAAGGAATCGTTTTAGAAGACGGCACTGAAATCACGGCGAAAGCTGTGATCATCACAACCGGAACGTTTATGAACGGCGTGATGCATTTTGGTTTGAAACAAATTGCCGGCGGTCGTATCGGCGACGGCGCATCTGTTGGTTTGTCAGATCAACTAGCTCATTACGGTTTTGATGTGCGCCGTTTAAAAACAGGAACGCCCGCGCGCCTTCATAAAGCCAGTATCGATTGGTCGAAAACAGCTCCTCAATACGGTGACGATAAGTTTTATCCGTTTAGTTTTAAATCGAAGCGCACATATCAGTTGCCGCAAATCGAATGTTATCTTTCCAACACGACCGAAGAAACGCACGAAATCATCAGAAACAATCTAGATAAATCACCGATGTTTAGCGGAATTATTGAGGGCGTTGGTCCAAGATATTGCCCAAGTATCGAAGACAAGATCACGCGCTTTGCCGAAAGAAAAACTCATCAAACATTTTTAGAGCCTGAAGGTTTAAATACGGATCTTATTTATTTGCAGGGAATTTCGACGTCTTTACCAGAAGATATTCAGGATCTATTTTTAAAAACAATTCCTGGGCTAGAAAACGTGAAGGTTGTTCGATATGGCTATGCAGTAGAATACGACTTTGTCGAACCAACGCAAATTTTTCACCGTCTAGAAACACGACCGATTGCCCATTTATTTTTAGCAGGTCAAATCAATGGAACAAGCGGCTATGAAGAAGCTGCGGTTCAGGGTTTCGTTGCCGGCATCAATGCGGCCCACCAGATATTAGGTAAAGACGAATTTATTCTTGATCGCGATCAAGCGTATACGGGTGTTTTGATCGATGATTTGGTAACTAAAGGTACGCGCGAGCCGTACCGCATGTTTACTTCGCGCGCAGAGCATAGATTAGTTCTTCGCGAAGACAACACGATCGATCGCCTGCACCAAGTTTCTAAAAAGCTAGGAATTACCTCTGAAAAAGAACTCGATATTTTAAACACCCTTCAAGAGTCGCGAAAAGTTTTAAAAGAAACTCTGGCGGCCAGCAGTCTTTATCCAAATCCTGCGACGAACGAAAAAATTGTGGCCCTAGGAAGCACCCCGCTAGGAAAACCCGCCACCTACGAAGAGTTTTTACGTCGTCCCGAAGTTAGCTTCGAGACGTTGAAACAATTGAGCTTTGAGTGCGATTACCCCGAAGAAGTTTTGGAGGCGATCGAAATTGATGTGAAATACTCTGGTTATATTAAAAAACAAAACGAACTGATCGCGAAAGCTAAGAATCTTGAGCAAATGTTGATACCGCCTGAATTGGTTTACAACCTGGTCAAAGGTCTTTCGAATGAGGAAGTTGACAAACTTTCGCGTATCAAACCGAGAACTTTAGGACAGGCCGAGCGCATCAGCGGGGTCAATCCTTCTGCTTTGCAATGTTTGATGATACACTTAAAGGGGCATCACATTACAAAGGGTAGTAATCATGAAGACGTCAGCAGACCCGAACTATAATTGGCGCATTCGCACGTGGTATCCAAACCTGGGTCAAGAAACGCACGTGGTGTTAGAGTCTTTTTATCAGGAACTAATTCAATACAACAAAACGGCTAGCATCATCGCCTCGAAGGTTATTTTAAACGCTGACCTTGTGTACTTTGCAAACAGCATCGAGTCGTCTAAAATTGTTAGGGAAAAACTTAACAAAAACATAGAGTTATATAGCTTTGGCGGGGCCATCGGTTTGCCTGGTTTGATTTACGGGATCTTGTACAGAGATCAAAAAGTGATTCTTATTGAGCCCGATGAGCGCCGGTTTAAATTTTTAGAAGGTGTCGTGCGCACCTTAGAGCTTAGTAACGTTTCTGTTGCGAATAAAAAAGTGGAAACGATGCCACATGATTGTTTCACTCAGGCCATATGTCGAGACTTCATGCCGCTCCCAAGGGCGTTGCTTACCTTGCGAAAGTTGGTTCGTCAGGGCGGAGTCGTTTTTCATATTAAATCAGACGAATGGAGTTTAGAAATATCAGAGATTCCGTCGCAATTATGTTCTAGTTGGTTGCCTGGGCTAGAAAGTAAATACGAACTTCCGGCTGGCGACACGCGTTTGTTTGTTGTTCGAACCGATAAAATTTAAATCTTTAATTTGAGTTTATTAATTGTGCTCTGGCGGTGGTTCAGCAGCAGCTCTGTGCTCTGCCGCCGATGGTGCGGCCCCATGCCCACCAACTGGTGCCCCGACTGCAGTTTTCGGCTTCGCCTTTACTATACCCTTGTTTTTGTCCCAGGCGATTTTATCACGATACATTTTTAGTCTTTGCTTGTAAATTTCGATCTCTTTGGGGTCGGGCCATTTTCTTCCGGACTTTGTTAAGCTTTCTTCGTATCGAAGCCCGACCTCTTGCTTTCGCTCTTCAACTTTTATGTCGAAATATTGTTTTTGTTGTTTTAATTTCTCGAATATATTTTTCGATTCAAAAAACTTTATTTCCATCTGTTTAAGCTGGCCCGTTTGTGGAACTGCGCCCTTTAATGCCTTTTCCATATTGACTAATTCTTTTTCTGCGGCGTCTACACTTTTTGTCATGATGTCTTGCTCGGCCAACAGGTCAGAATAGATTTCGTCTTTCGATTCAGGATGCGGATCCTTTTTCGAACAAGAAAAACACAGCAATAAGGATAAGATCATCAAATATTTGGTCATATAATTGTTCCACGTAGAACATCGATCATAAAAAGCGCAAAAAACGTGTTCCACGTAGAACACATCGGATCAATTCTGTTGAAACTGAAATAATTCTTGATCGAACAGAAAACATCACCAATAGTCTACACATGTTCCACGTGGAACAATTTAAGGAGACTTTAATGATTAAAGTTATTTGTATCGCGAATCAAAAAGGTGGGGTTGGTAAAACAACAACAACGGTTAACCTATCATCGGCCTTAGCACAACTTGGCTACCGAACACTGGTCATCGACATGGATCCACAAGGAAACGCATCTAGCGGGCTGGGAGTCAAAAAACACGAAGCCGAAGACAAAAACATTTATCACGTTTTAATCGGCGAAAAGAATATTCAAGAAGTCGTATTTGCAACACATACGAAGAACCTTTGGATTGCCACCTCAAATCCGGACCTTGTAGGCGCCGAAATCGAGCTTGTGGATATGCCTCAGCGCGAATACCGCCTAAAAAATGCAATCATGAGCGTTTCATCATTATATGATTACGTTATTATTGACTGCCCACCCTCGCTGGGCCTTTTAACTTTGAACGCCTTGGCTGCAGCAAATAGTTTTTTAGTTCCGCTTCAGTGCGAATACTATGCGCTTGAGGGGTTAAGTCAGCTTTTGAATACGGCTGGACTAGTCAAAAAGGGAATCAACCCGCAGCTGCATATCGAGGGGATTGTTTTAACGATGTTCGATAAACGCAATAACTTAAGTCACCAAGTGGTTGAGGAAATACGCGCCCACTTTAAAGAAAAAGTTTTCAACGCAATCATTCCCCGAAACGTCCGCCTAAGCGAAGCCCCCAGTCACGGAGTATCCATTTTTGGCTATGATGCAAAATCTATCGGCGCACTTATGTATATGGAAATGACCAAAGAGCTTATAGAGCGGACAAAAAACTTCGGAAAAAACGAGAACTTTAAACTAGAATTGTCGGTGTAAACAATGGATATAATTAAAGAAAATAAAAACAAAAAAGGTCTGGGTCGCGGAATGCACTCGTTGTTTGATCAAAGTCCGATGGCTCCTGCTGGGTCCGGAGCCGAGAGCTCTGACTATTCAAAGAAGCAGGAAGAGTCAGGGTTGGCGGCAAAAACGGTCGCTCAAGAGGTTGATGCAGAAGCTAGAATATGGAAAATAGCCATCGACAAAATGGTTCCAGGGGCCTACCAGCCGCGCAAGCACTTCGACAAAATGCTTTTGGAAGAGCTTGCGACATCAATTAAAGAAAACGGATTAATTCAACCAATCACGGTTCGAAAAAGACCTGCCGGCGGATTTGAAATTATCGCCGGAGAAAGACGATGGAGAGCTTCGCAGTTAGCGGGTCTTCATGAGGTTCCCGCGATCATAAAGACTGTTACCGACAAAGAAGCTTTGCAAATCGCAATTATTGAAAACATTCAGCGTGAAGATTTAGATCCCATTGAGGAGGCCGAAAGTTATCAGCGCCTAATGACAGAGTTCGGATATTCTCAGCAAGAAGTTTCTGAGCGCGTTGGAAAAGAAAGATCAACGGTCGCAAATGCGCTTCGCTTGATTCAATTACCGAATGAGCTTAAAGAAATGTTAGCCGATAAAATATTGAGCGTAGGCCACGCTAAATCTTTACTTTCTGTTGCCGACAAACCAATGCAAGTAAAACTGGCAAAAGAGTGTGCCGCCAAGGGCTGGTCTGTTCGAGCTTTAGAAAATGAAATCAAAGCCAAAACGAAGTCGAACTCAAAAGCGCAAGAGAATGCGAAAGGCCTTAATATAGACGTCGCATCGAAGCTGGCGCACGAGCTGGCGGATCAAATTCAGAAAAAATTGGGAACGAAAACAGAAATCAATTATAAGTCTGGAAAAGGCCAAGTGATTCTGCACTTTTACAGCGACGAGCAGCTGAATCAGATTTATGAAAAGTTGAACACATAATGCAAAAAGAACAGACGATTTCAACACTTATTGAAGAGGGCAGCTCGTTCGAGGGTCGCCTTTCTTATAGCGGAACTGCAAAAATTTCGGGGCACTTTAAGGGCGAGATTTTTACCCGCGACCATTTGATCATTTCTGAAACGGCATCTGTCAGCGCAGAAGTCGAAGCCAGCCACGTCATTCTAAAGGGACAGTTCGAAGGAAACATTGTGGCTCATCAAAAAGTGATCATGGTGCCGCCAGCAAACTTTCGCGGAACAGTAACAACTCCTAGTCTAAAAATTGAAGAAGGTGTTGTTTTCGAAGGGGCTTCGTACGTGCCCAAGGCCTAACCAAATAATATTAAAATGTTAAGATCTTGACCCCGAAACGCCGCCAATGCTATCCAAGTATGGCTTAAATATAATTTAATCATCAAAGGCGTTTCATGGAAATTCTGTTACAGCTTGGAGCTAACGAAACCGCGTTCATACAATTCGTATTGTTTATCATTGCGATTACGTTTTTAACGACGGTTATTTTTGGCCCTTACTTCAAGGCTTACGATCAACGTCACAAATTGACAAAAGGTGCTGAGCAAGTGGCTAACGACGCTCAGGACGAAGCGAAAAAACTGGTACAAATTTACCAACTTAAAGCGCGCGAAATTAACGATAAAATCAAAACTATTTTTGAAGGCTCTCGACAAGAAGCCATTGTATCTACATCTGTATTAATAGATACGGCCAAAACACAGGTTGCGAAAACAACTGAAACAGCCCTTTCTCAAATTCAAACACAAAAGCAAAACGCCGGACAACAGGTTAAAACAATCTCTTTAGATGTTTCCGAGGCGATCACAAAAAAATTAATGGGAACAGTATGAGAAAAAATATTCTATTCACAGCAACACTATTACTAGGTGTTGTTGCGATGGCGGCCGAGGCCGAACACGGCGGCGGTCACAACGAGCAAACGATTCCACTAACTGAAATCGGCTGGCAAGCTGCGAACTTAGGTATTTTGGTCATCGCCTTATTTTTCTTCTTAAAAAAGTCGGTCGTTGAATCGTTCGCAAAAAGAAGAACAGATTTTTTAGAGCAAGCTGAAAAAACCAAAGCCGCTTTAAAGTTGGCTGAAGACGATTTGCGCGACACAAAAAAGAAATTAGCAGATCTTGAGTCGGGCGAAGCCAAGGTTTTAGAAACAGCTAAGCATGAAGCTAATATCATTAAAGCCAATTTGATCAAAGACGCCGAAATACAAGCGGCTAAAATCAAAACAGATGCTGAAGCGTCTATTAAAAACGAACTTATGAAAGCAACGGCTGAAATCAACGCGATCATTTTAGCAGAAGCTGTGAATGCGTCTAAAGCTAAATTGTCTGCGGGAACGGCTCAGTCTTTACAGGCCAACGAAGCGCACTTTTTATCGCAAGTTGGAAACTCTAATAACGTTGGGGTTCAATAATGAGCGCAGATATCATTGTAGAAAAATACGCGAACGCGATGTTTGAAACTAGTTTTGCCGCAAGCACATTGTCAAAAGTGGCTGCCGAATTAGACGTTGTTACCAAAGCATTTTCCGACCAAAATGTTGTCGATTTTTTTAAAAATCCGTTCAACTCAAAAGAAAATAAAATGATGGTTGCGAAAGCAACTTTAGAAGGAAAAGTTTCGGCTGAAATTTTTAACTTCATCATCACGCTAGTTCAAAACGAACGCATTCAGTTGATTGCAAAAATCAGCGAAGCATTTCAAGAGAAGTCGTCTCAATCGGGCGGAGAAGCTGAAGGTGTTTTGTTTGCGGCTCAAGAGCCAACGGCTGAGTTCAAAGCGAAATTAGAAGCAAAAGTTTCTGAAGTTTTAAAAAAGAAAGTTCATTTGAAAGTTCAAACAGACAAGTCTTTGATCGCAGGATTTAAAGTACAAGTTGGTGGTTGGATATTAGACGACTCAGCTCAAAATCATTTAAAAAAATTAACAGAAGATATTTCTAAGAGAGGACTATAAATGGAAGCGCAAATCAGAGCCGACGAAATCGGTCGCGTTCTAAAAGAACAAATCTCAAAATACAATAAATCAGTCGAGATCGCAGAAACAGGAAGCGTGCTTTCTGTTGGTGACGGTGTTGCTCGCGTTTATGGTCTTGAAAACGTAATGGCCGGTGAACTTGTGGAGTTCGCAAGTGGCGCAACAGGTATGGCGTTAAACTTAGAGTCTGCTCAAGTCGGCGTGGTTATCTTCGGTGAAGACCGTGAAATCAAAGAAGGCGATGTTGTAAAGCGGACTAAAAAAATCGTTTCTGTTCCGGTCGGAGAGGCGCTACTTGGCCGCGTAGTCAATGCGCTAGGTGAACCTATTGACGGAAAAGGTCCGATCAACACTCCGCATTCGCGCGTTGTTGAATTAAAAGCTCCGGGTATCGTTTACCGTAAATCCGTTCACGAGCCATTACAAACAGGCTTGAAAGCAATCGATGCTTTGATTCCAATTGGCCGTGGTCAGCGTGAGTTAATCATCGGCGACCGTCAAACTGGTAAAACAGCAATCGCGATCGATACAATTATCAATCAAAAAGGCCAAGGCGTTCATTGCTTTTACGTAGCGATCGGTCAAAAACAATCGACAGTTTCAATCGTTGTTGAAAAATTACGCCAAGCGGGCGCATTAGAATACACAACTATTATTGCTGCTGGCGCTTCTGACCCAGCTCCGATGCAGTACTTAGCGGCTTATTCGGGAACAGCGATGGCTGAATACTTCCGTGATTCTGCTAGACATGCATTAATCATTTATGATGACTTAACAAAACAAGCGCAAGCGTACCGTCAAATGTCTTTATTATTACGTCGCCCCCCAGGACGTGAAGCGTACCCAGGCGACGTATTCTATTTACACAGCCGTTTATTAGAACGTTCTGCAAAAGTTTCTGACGATAAAGGTGCGGGTTCTTTAACTGCGTTACCAATCATTGAAACGCAAGCAGGCGATATCTCGGCTTACATTCCTACAAACGTTATTTCGATCACTGATGGTCAGATCTTCTTAGAATCAGATTTATTCTACAAAGGTGTTCGTCCGGCGGTTTCTATCGGTAAATCGGTTTCTCGCGTGGGTGGTTCCGCTCAGATTAAAGCGATGAAACAAGTTGCTGGTACAATCAAATTAGAATTAGCTCAGTTCCGTGCTTTAGAAGCATTTGCTGCGTTCGCTTCTGATTTAGATAAAGCGTCTCAACAACAATTAGCTCGCGGCCGCCGTTTGGTTGAAGTTTTAAAACAAGGCCAATACCAACCCGCTAAAGTTGAAGAGCAAATCGCGATGATTTTCGCAGCGACAAACGGTTACACGGACTCAATCCCTGAAACTGATGTTAAACGTTACGAAATCGAAATGCTTCAGTTCTTCAAGCAAAAGTTCCCTCAAATCTTAAAAACAATCGAAGACAAGAAAGCCATTTCTGACGATTTGAAAAAAGATTTAGTGAGCGCGCTTGGCGAATTTAAAGCGATTTTTCAACCCTCTAAGTAATTGAAGGTTTTAAGTGGCAAACTTAAAAGATATACGCTTAAGAATTGATTCGACAAAGAACACTCAGCAAATCACGAAAGCGATGAAGCTAGTATCGGCGGCGAAATTAAGAAAAGCGCAAAACAACATTCAAAACATGCGTCCGTACGCGCTGACTTTAAAACAAGTCATCGCGAACATCGCGGCGACTCAAAAGGTCAGTCATCCTTTGATGATGGCCCGTCGTAACGTGAAAAACGTTTTGTTAATCGTTTTAACTTCAGATCGCGGCTTAGCTGGCGCATTTAATAGCGGCATTAATAAATTCGCTGAAAAATACCACGCAGAGAATAAATCAAAAGTGAATATCGACTTTATCTTTATTGGAAAACGCGGCGCTGATTTTTTTGCCCGCAAGAATATTAAAGGCATCGAAATATTTACTAAGCTAGAAAAAGATATCTCTTACGCGCTAGCCAGCACAATTGCAGAAAGCGTCGTTGAGCGATTCTTAAACGATAAATACGACGAAGTGCGTATGATTTATAATGAATTTAAGTCAGCGATTTCTCAGAAAGTAACTTGCGAAACTTTATTGCCGATTGAGGTCGACATGTCGGAAGCGGCATCGTTAACAAAGTTTAATGCCGACATGATTTTTGATCCCTCTCCGGAAAAAATTATCGAAGAACTATTGAAGAAAAACTTCAACCTTCAATTGTACCGCGCAATGTCTGAATCAGTAGCTTCAGAACATGGTGCGCGTATGACGGCGATGGAAAACTCTTCGAATAATGCGCGCGATATGATTAGCAAATTAACGTTAACGTATAACAAAGCGCGCCAAGAGAAAATCACAACAGAGTTAACAGAGATCGTCAGTGGAGCAGAGTCGCTTAAGTAGTTGCGATTTAAGTTTAATTTTTAAAAATATTTAACGAGGTATAAAATGGCTAATGGAAAAGTAAAACAAGTATTGGGTCCGGTCGTTGACGTTCAGTTTGATACGGCTTCAATGCCTAAAATCAACACGGCTTTACGTGTAACGAACAAATCAATTTCTGATGTTGAATACAACTTAGTTCTAGAAGTAGCACAGCATTTAGGTGACGGTGTTGTTCGTACGATTTCAATGGATTCGACAGAAGGTTTAGTTCGTGGAACTGAAGTTAAAGACACTGGAAACATGATTATGGCTCCGGTTGGTCGTAGCGTTTTAGGTCGTATCATCAACGTTATCGGCGAGCCGATTGACGAAATGGGCCCGATTACTGCGACTGAGCACTGGCCAATTCACAGAGCAGCTCCTAAATTTGAAGATCTAACTACATCTGCAGAGATGTTGATGACAGGGATCAAAGTTGTGGATCTTTTGGCTCCGTACGCTAAGGGTGGTAAAATCGGTTTATTCGGTGGTGCCGGTGTTGGTAAAACAGTTTTGATTCAAGAATTAATTCGCAATATCGCAACTGAGCATGGCGGTTTCTCTGTATTCGCAGGCGTGGGCGAGCGAACTCGTGAAGGAAATGACTTGTGGCACGAGATGAAAGATTCAGGCGTTATCGCTAAGACTGCACTTGTGTTCGGTCAAATGAATGAGCCACCTGGAGCCCGTGCGCGTGTAGCTTTAACAGGTTTAACTGTTGCGGAATATTTCCGTGACGTTGAAAAACAAGACGTTCTTTTCTTCGTTGATAATATTTTCCGTTTCACTCAAGCCGGTGCAGAAGTTTCTGCATTACTTGGCCGTATCCCTTCTGCCGTTGGTTACCAACCAACGTTAGCATCTGAAATGGGTGTGATGCAGGAACGTATTACTTCAACTAAATCTGGTTCGATCACATCTGTTCAAGCGGTTTACGTACCGGCCGATGACTATACGGATCCAGCTCCGGCGACGACATTTACTCACTTAGATGCGACGACGAATTTAGATCGTGATATCGCCGCGATGGCGATCTTCCCAGCGGTTCATCCGTTGACCTCAACGTCTCGTATTTTGGATGCAGCGGTTGTTGGAGAATTACACTATAAAACGGCACGTGATGTTCAAATTCTTTTACAACGTTATAAAGAATTACAAGATATCATCGCGATCTTAGGCATGGATGAATTATCTGAAGACGATAAATTAGTTGTGACTCGGTCAAGAAAAGTACAACGTTTCTTATCTCAACCATTCTTCGTTGCGGAACAGTTTACTGGAGCTCCGGGTAAATACGTAGATATCAAAGACACGATTAAAGGCTTCCGTGAAATCTTAGATGGTAAACATGATTCTTTACCCGAACAGGCCTTCTACTTAGTTGGAACAATTGAAGAAGCAGTAGAAAAAGCTAAAAAATTACAACAAGCTTAGTAGGAAAAAATGTTTAAATTAAACTTACTAACTCCAGAAAAAAAAGCGGTCTTTGACCAAGAGATCACGGAAGTAACTGTGCCGGCGTATGCTGGCGAAGTTACGATTCTTCCGGGTCACTCGCCAATGATCACAACTTTAGGAACTGGCATCTTAAAATACAGAATCAAAGGCGTCGATAAAACGCACAAAGCGGTTATCAGCTGGGGTTACTGTGAAGTGACGACTGAAGGCGTAAATGTTTTAGCTGAGTTCATGCAAACACCTGAAGAGGTTTCTGTTGCAGATTCTGAAAAAGCAGTTGCGACGGCAGAGAAAAAGTTAGCGACAGAAATTTTAACTGACGCTGAATTTAACTTAACCGTAAATGATGCTGCTAAAGCGCGTGCCGCAATGGACGTAGTTAAGCACTAGCTCTGTTCTAAATACGATTTTTAAAATCAGATAAGACCAAGGTCGTAACACCTTGGTCTTTTTTTTTGTCGAAAGCGTTTCTTTAGTCAAACCCGTTGAAGAAAAGATCTACGATAAGACATGATAAAAAGCAGTCTTTTTAGACATATCATTCTGTTTTCAATAAGCGTTTTTGCTCTGAATTTTTCTTTGGTCGCAACGGCCGCAACAACATCGATCGGACCAGACGAACAAGTTGAAAAAGATTTAATGCTTGAAGAGTTAAATATCGGCGCCGACTCAGCAGCAAGTTCGAACGCGCTGACTTCAGAGATTCCTAGTGCAGATTTAAATCAAGTCCTTGAAACACAGACAGCACAACCAAGTTTTACAAATGAAGACTTACGCGCCAGCGCGAACAATAGTGGTTACGTTATCGATGAACGTGACTATTCACCAGAGCCTGAAGTTCGTTACGAGCGCGTTCAAGACTACAGTAAACCGTATAAACAAAGACGTGGTAAGCACGGATTTTTATTTGAAGTCGGTATAGAGAATATCGAGCCGACGGAATACTATTCTTTGCTTTCTGCGACAGACGTAAATATTAAGGAGCTTGTCGGCGGTTCTTCGATCAGTCTTATTAATGTCGAGGTGGGCTACAAATATAATTTTCAATTAGGCGCAGTTTACCTAATGGGTTCGTACGCCGTGGGAAGCGCATCTGACACAGTCACCGCGGTTAAGAATAAACTGGAGGTTTCTAGACTTAATTTATCCTTAGGTTATGCGGCCGATATGCTTTTCAACGAACCTTGGGTTGTTCCGTATGGACAAGTTGGGGTTCATCAGTTTGATGTCACAGAGACGATCGGTGATGCCAGCACGTCGGCAACGACGCAACCGAGTTTAAATTTTCGTGCAGGACTTTTATTTCAGCTCAACTGGATTGAAAAGGGAATTGACTCTTCGACACACAGTGAGGGCTTACGGTCATCAGGGTTAGAAAATACTTTTTTAGATGTGTATGCGACCTGGTATGAGCCAAGTGCATCAGCAGGAACATATGTTCCGAACAATCCAGAGACACATAGTGCCGACCCAGATATGCGCTCTGAAGGGACTATTGGGGTCGCTTTGAAAATGGAATTTTAAATTCAAACTTCTTCGGCGCTAAATTAACGACAACAAATAATTAAGTTCTTCGTAAACGGCTGACCATGTGATGTTGTTCACGCGGATGTTTAAGCGCTGATCGGGCGTGATCGAATATTTTTTATTCTCGCGCATCGCTAAACGAATTGCCGCCTCGGGCTTTAAGCGCGTGCGTTCGGTAAAGATTAAAGAAATATTTTTTGGACCCGCACTGACATCACGAACACCAAGGTCTTTACATTGTTTTCTGATTAGCATCAGGCCCATTAAATTCACGACGGGCTCTGGAATTTCTCCGAACTGATCAGTAAGTTCTGCTTCGATGTGATCTAAATCCATTTGTGACTTAATTTCAGATAAGGCCTTGTAATAACTTAAACGGATACGAATATCTGCGATGTAGCTATCAGGAATTAGCGCTGGAATTCTTAAGTTAATTTCCGGATCTAAATCGCGATCTGGAATGTTTTCACCGCGAGCTTCTGATAAAGCTTCATTCAACAAATCCATGTATAATTCGTAACCGACCGAGTTCACATGACCAGATTGATCGTCGCCTAAAATATTTCCGGCTCCGCGTAATTCTAGATCGTATTGGGCAATGCGGATACCAGATCCTAATGCTGAGTTTTCTTGGATAATTTTAAGTCTTTCTTGCGCGTCTTTTTCGATCTTTCTATCTTTTGGTAATAATAAATAACAGTACGCACGTGCCTTGCTTCGGCCAACGCGGCCGCGTAGTTGATAAAGTTGCGATAAGCCAAACATATGCGCTTGGTCGATAAACATGGTGTTGGCACGTGGCACGTCCATGCCGGACTCAACGATCGCGGTACAAACTAAGACGTCGATTTCGTGATTGAAGAAAGCAAGCATGGCCGCTTCTAATTCGTGTTCTTCCATTTGGCCGTGGGCCACCCGCATGCGGGCATCGGGGCAGATGGTGCGAAGTTCGTCCATTAATCCGTAAATACTTTGCACGCGGTTATGTATGAAATAAACTTGGCCGCCGCGAGCGATTTCAGAGGTAATTCCTTTGCGAATAAGTTCGGTGTCGAATTTCGAAATGAAAGTTCTAGTTGGCAAACGATCAACCGGAGCCGTGTTAATAATCGATAAGTCACGAACACCCGTGAAGCTTAAGTTCAGCGTTCTTGGAATTGGTGTTGCAGATAACGTTAATGTGTCGACGTTATTCTTTAATTTTTTAATTTTCTCTTTATGAAGAACTCCGAACTTTTGTTCTTCATCGACAATCAGCAAACCTAAATCTTTAAATACGACATCTTTACTTAAAAGACGGTGCGTTCCGATTAAGATGTCAACTTTACCTTCTTTAAGCTCAGCCAAAGTTTTCTTTTGTTCAGCGGGCGGAACAAAACGATTTAAAGAGCGAATTTGAATGTCGGGCGTGCTGGCGAAACGTTTTTTAAAAGTTTCTAAATGTTGAAAAGTTAAAACGGTGGTTGGGGCTAAAACGCCGACCTGTTTTTTATTTTGTGCCACCTGAAAGGCGGCGCGCATGCACACTTCGGTTTTACCAAAGCCAACATCACCGCAAACTAAGCGATCCATCGGCTTATCAGAATGTAAATCTTTTTGTAAATCAGCGATGGCGCGCAATTGATCATCTGTTTCATCAAACGGAAAATCTTTTTCAAATTGCGCGTAAGCAAATTCGTCGAGCATGATCGGGTCACGTTTAATTTCTGAACGGATAGCGTATAAATTTAAAAGTTCAGAAGCGATATCGCGTAAATGACTTTTAACTTTGATTTTGGTTTTTTCCCAACCTGTGCCGCCTAACTTATCTAGAACGGTCGTGACCGACGGGCCTGAAAATTTTTGCAACTGACCAACACGATAAACGGGTAAATATAATTTATCTTTGTCTTTGTAGGCGACTTGAATGAATTCAGAATCGACGCCGCCAACATTCATGACTTTTAAACCTTCGTAAACGCCGACGCCGTGTTTGATATGCACGACTAAATCTTGTGGTTTTAGATCGCCGAAACTAAGACTTTTCGCCTTGGCCGAAAACTGTTCGTACGATGAGCCCGATGCAGAGCTGCTTGAACGTTGCTTACGCCCGAAAAAATCATCATCCCGCAAGAAAATAACTTTTTCATCGACGAACTGAATCGTTTCGCCCAGCGGGCGCGGAATCAAAGTGATTTTCGTGTTTGTTAGCCACGAATCCCAATCAAAGCTATCTGCGTGGGCGATTTCTATTTTTAAATCTAATCGTAAAAGTAGTACTTTTAGGCGGTCGATTTGCGTCGCAGATTTGACACAAATAAAAATTTTGTAATCATCTTGCAACCACTTGGCAATTTTCGGTAACGCTTGGTTTTGCCAAGTTTCAGATGCCGGAACTAAGTTTTGCGCTAAGTTTGAAAACTCGGTCAGCGGCAAAGTTCTGTACGCTAAGCGCTCTTCATTTTCATTTTGCTCGTCGAAGTACGAAAGGTTCGAGAATCGAAAGATGCGCGATTCGTCAGGCCACTTCAAATCCTCATAAGACATTTGTACTTTTTTAAGGTCGGGATGAAACAAGTGCGCTGTTGGCATTTTTGATTCGGCCAAAAGCTCTTGATAGTATTGTTCGGCCGATCTTTGGATCTCTGCCGGGTCTAATAAAAATATATTCAAACCCGAACTGAAGTGATCCAGGGGCGAAACTAATTTTTCGTAATTGTGTGACAGCAAAAATTCATTTCCGGGAAAATAATTTTTTAAAGTTAAGCTTCGGACCGTTTCTTCGATTTCGGCCTGTAGAACTTTTCGGTCTTTTAATGTTTTACGAAAACTTGAGATTAGTTTTTCTAAATGATCGTCGCTTAAATCGGTTTCGTAGACAGGGCATAGATTTAATTGCGTGACCTCATCAAGGCTTCGTTGATTAACAGTTGAAAAAGTACGAAGGCTTTCAATCTGATCACCAAAAAGTTCAAGACGAACGGGAGCGCTATCGGCCGGTGAAAAAACATCAACGATGCCGCCCCGGATACTGTACTGGCCTTTATCTTCGATAATCGGTGCCGGTTGATATCCAAGTAGGTTAAAAAATTGCGCTAAATCGGCAGGTAGCTCGTCACCTTTTTTAAAAATATGGCAACGTTTAGAAAACTCAAAGAATGGAACTGAAAGCTGAAGGAGTGCAGAAATCGGCGCGATAAAAATGTCGCTTTTTTGGGCGCGCGCAGCCCAGTATAAAAATTCAACACGCGATTGGGTTATAGCCGGCGAAGGGTAAAGTCCTGAGTAAAAACTGATGTCATGGTGTTGCATCAAATGGCAGCGAAAGTGTGGCGAAAAAAAGCGCATTTGCTGTTCAAAAAGCTTGGCCTCATCTAAACTAGCTGTGACCACAAGCCTTGGTAAGTTATTAATTTCTTTAGACAATGACTGTGACAAAAAATACGAAATAGCGGCTTCCGACGAAGTGCCCTCGATAGTGAACAAGCTTTTATTTTTTTGTAGACCGCGAAGCAAAAAACCTTCGAGTCGAGAGTGCGTCACTTGAGTATTCATGAATTCGAAGACCTTAGCGAAATCTAAAAACTTCAGCAAGCTAAGTTATTTTGAGAACAGCAATTAACAAAAAAGTTATTCGGCCGGGGTGGCGTAAAAATTGGACGAAATTGCGACCTAGACTTTTTGAAAATTCGCCAGTTTTTAGGCGTTGGCTTTTAAGAACTAAGATGTTGAAATGTCATCATATTTTCAAGGAGGACTCATGCCATTAGGTGGAGTGATTTTTATCACGTTATTTATTGCTGCATTTGGTACGTTTTTAATTTTCTTAGCCCGCTGGACTGGCGGTAAAGCAAAGAAAACAAGCCAAGCAAAATTCGATGTATACGAGTGCGGTATCATTGGCGAAGAAAAGAAAGACACGAAGATCTCGGTCAAATTTTATCTGACAGCGATTTTATTTATTCTTTTCGATATCGAGATCATCTTCATGTATCCATGGGCCAGCAACTTTAAAAGTTTCATCGCTTCGGGCGTTGGACTTTATATGTTCGCTTCAATGATGATTTTCTTAGTTATTTTTATTTTCGGTTTATGGTGGGAAATTCGATCTAAAGCCTTGGAGTGGGACTAATTATGTTATCAATGGGTAATTCAACGTTCGAAATCGCGATCAACGCGGTTAAAACAATTTTAGTATTCTTCATGATGGTTCAAGCGGTTCCAATCTTAGTTTGGTTAGAGCGCCGAGGATCTGCTTTCATTCAAAATCGTTTTGGCCCGAACCGTGTTGGACCTTTGGGCTTGATTCAGTTACTAGCCGATGCGGTTAAGTTTTTAACGAAAGAAGATTTTGCCCCTGAAGCGGGTAATCGTTTCTTATTTTACTGTGCTCCGGTTTTTGCTTTAATTCCTGCGGCGATCGCCTACATGGCGATTCCGATGTCGGTTCCGCTAGTTACAGAAAGCTATACGTTTTTAATTCAAGGTTACGAAGTTAACGTTGGAATCGTTTTCATTTTAGGTATTTCTTCTTTAGCGGCCTACACGATTTTAATGGCGGGTTGGGGTTCGGGAAGTAAGTTTTCTTTAATGGGAGCTTTGCGTGCTTCGGCACAAATTATCTCTTACGAATTAGCTTTGGGTTTGGCGATCGTCGGTGTGATTTTACTTTACGGAACGTTTAATCTAACTGAAATGATTCATGCTCAGGCGGGTGCGTTTCATTTCTCGGCCTTTGGTTATACGATTACGGCTCCATGGGCTCCAAACTGGGGTATTTTCTACCAACCGGTTGGCGCGATCTTATTCTTTGCTGCGGCTTTTGCTGAATCAAACCGCTTACCATTCGACTTGGCAGAGGGTGAGGCCGAACTAGTTGCCGGCTTCCATACTGAGTACGGCGGATTTAAAATGTTGATGTTCTTCATCGGCGAGTACGGTCATATGATGATCGCTTCGGGCTTAATGGTGACCTTCTACTTCGGCGGCTACAGCATTTGGGCGGCGACTCCGGCCGATGTTCAGCAGTGGTTTGCAGATACGTTATCGGTTTCAAACCAAGTAGCAAATATTCTTAGCGTGATCGCGCACTTCCTTTGTTACACGGTTAAGTTTGCGATCTTTTTGTGGATCTTTATTCACGTTCGTTGGACGTTGCCGCGTTTTAGATACGATCAGTTGATGGATTTAGGTTGGAAAACAATGCTTCCATGGGCTTTAGCAAACACGATAATTACTGCGACGGTTATTTTTGTAACTTCGTACTTCATCTTATAAAGGAACGGAACCAAATGTCTTCAGATGCATTTCTATTTTGGTTTTTAGCTTTGGTAACAGTTGTCAGCGGTTTATCCGTTGTCTTAATGACGAACCCGATTTACTCAGCGCTTTCATTAGCGATGACGATGATTGGTGTGTCGGCCCTGTTTGTAACATTAAACGCATATTTTTTGGCGGGCGTTCAATTGATCGTTTACGCTGGGGCCGTGATGGTTTTATTCGTCATGGTTCTTATGCTTTTCGATTTAAAACACGAACTTCAAGCGTTTACTCGGGGCCGAATAACGGGCGCGATTAAAATTGCTTCGGTTGGTATTTTGTCAGGCCTAATTGTTGGCGCAGTAACGATGGGTTTAAAAACGGCAACAACGTTGACTGAGTCGGCCTCGGCGGCAAATGCGGCCGTTGCTTTAAAAACAAATCCTGACACGACGCGCGCGCTGGCAGAAAATCTTTTTATTAAAAATATTTTTGGCTTCGAAGCCCTTGGTGTTTTGTTGCTTGTGATCGCGGTTGGAACAGTGGCTTTATCTCGCAGTAAAGGGGGATCTCATGCCAGAGACTAATTTAATAACTGATATTGGTTTAAACCATTACCTAGTTCTTTCTGTTGTTTTGTTTTCTTTAGGGATGGCGGGCGTTTTGTTGCGTCGCAATTTGATCGTTCTATTAATGTGTATTGAATTGATGTTAAACGCCGTGAACATTAGCTTCGTCGCGTTTTCTAAGTTCAACGGTAAAATTGACGGCCAAGTGATGGTCTTCTTCGTTATGACAATTGCAGCGGCTGAAGCGGCAGTAGGTTTAGCTTTAGCGGTTTCAATTTTTAAACGTTTCAAAGAAGTTAACATTCGCTTTTTCGAGCACTTGAAAGGATAAGGCGGAACGATGCTTAATCACGAGTTATTAATAGCTATATTATTGTTAAGCCCGGTTGTTGGGTTTTTACTAAATGGATTACGCTTTCGCAGCAAGAACTACATGTTGGCGGGGTCGATTGCAACGGCAGCGGTTGTTGTGTCTTTCGTCTGTTCGGTTTTGTTGTTCTTACAGCTGTTAGATGCCGATGCAGAACACAGACGCCTAGCGGTTTCATTCTTTGAATGGATTGCGGTTGATAAATTTAAAATCAACGCAGGCTTTGTTGTCGATCAAATCAGCGTGATTATGATTTTAATCATCACGGGCGTTGGATCTTTGATTCATTTATTTTCGATCGGTTACATGCACCACGATAAGGGTGTAACGAAGTACTTCGCATACTTAAATCTTTTTATCTTTAATATGTTAATCTTAGTTCTAGGAGATTCTTTACTTACGATGTTCGTAGGTTGGGAAGGCGTCGGACTTTGTTCTTATTTATTAATTGGTTTCTGGTTCACAGACTCTGCCAAGGCGGCCGCGGGCATGAAAGCTTTCGTGACCAATCGTATTGGTGATGCGGCCTTCATTATTGGTATGTTTGTTTTATTTGTTACGTTCGGCACTTTAAACATGCACGAACTAAACGCTTTAGCTCCGACGGTATTAGATTCTAGCTGGATGGGTGCGGTTACAATCGGAACGATGTTGTTATTCATCGGTGCTACCGGCAAATCAGCTCAGATTCCTTTATATGTTTGGTTACCAGACGCGATGGCGGGTCCAACTCCGGTTTCGGCGTTAATCCATGCGGCGACAATGGTTACAGCTGGCGTCTACATGATCGTTCGTTTGGATCCGATCTTTATTATGGCTCCGAACACGATGATGGTTATTGCGATTGTCGGTGCGTCGACAGCAGTCCTTGCGGCAACGATTGGTTTAACTCAATTTGATATTAAAAAAGTTTTAGCGTATTCGACGGTTTCACAACTGGGTTACATGTTCTTAGCCGTGGGCGTTGGCGCTTTCGGTGCGGGAATGTTCCACTTAATGACTCATGCTTTTTTTAAAGCTTTGATGTTCTTGGGTTCTGGTTCAGTGATTCATGGAATGCACGAAGAGCAAGATATTCGTAAAATGGGCGGCTTAAAAAAATATATGCCGATTACGCATTTTACATTCTTACTAGGATGGTTGGCGATTATCGGGATGCCGCCGTTTGCGGGTTTCTTTTCTAAAGATGAAATTTTATGGCAAGCGTTTTCGTCTCCGCGCGGTCACTGGTTACTTTGGTTAGCGGGTGTTTTGGGTGCGGTATTAACGGCGTTCTACATGACCCGTTTAATGGCGTTAACTTTCTGGGGTAAATCACGCATTGATAAATCGGTTCATCCTCATGAAAGCGGATTGTCGATGACGATTCCTTTGATGGTTTTAGCTCTATTATCAGTGATTGGTGGATGGATCGGAATTCCC
This sequence comes from Bdellovibrio sp., assembly GCA_014376935.1. GTDB lineage: Bacteria > Bdellovibrionota > Bdellovibrionia > Bdellovibrionales > Bdellovibrionaceae > Pseudobdellovibrio. Next base: position 7,009 of record JACMQO010000040.1, on the reverse strand, counting down.
CATGTGATCGGGTCGGCTTTAGGAAATATTCCAAACATGTGGGAGCACTGGTTAGAGCCCTTGATTACAAAAATCCCAGCGGTTGCGGGCGAAGGTGTTGAACACGGCGATTCTTCATTGGAAATTATTTTAATGGTGGTTTCGGTTGTGTTAGCGGGTCTTTCTGCGATTTCAGCGTATGTGATGTACACGAAAAAAGAAGGCTCTTCGGCGAAAGTGGCAAAAGCTTTCGGACCAGCTTACGAGTTAGTGAACAAAAAATATTTAGTTGATGAAGCTTACTTTGCGGGAATTATTAACCCGCTAGTGAACTTAAGCCGCAATCTTTGGTACTACATCGACGTTAATTTTATTGATAAAGCGACTTTTAAAATAGCTGACGTTGCAAATGGCGGCGGATCTTTTGTTAAAGCGTTACAAAACGGAAACATGCAACAGTACGCCATGTATATTGGTGTCGGCGTTGTTGTAGTTCTTTCTTTCGTGTTGATGAGGTAGTCATATGATTTTATCGGGTTTAATATTCTTACCGCTTTTGTTCGCGCTGATTATTACGGTGTGGCCGCAACGAAATACCGTGCGCCACATAGCTCTTGGTCTTTCAGTGATCGAGTTTGTGATTTCTTTGGCGATGTTACAAAAATTTGATCCAGCAAGTTCGGCTTTACAAATGGTAGAGAAAACAACGTGGATTGAACGCTTCGGAATTTCATACTTCGTCGGTATCGACGGCATTTCTTTAATGCTAGTTATGTTAACGACGTTCTTAGTTCCGATCATCATCTTAGCATCTTGGAATTCGATCGATAAAAAGATTAAAGGCTTTCACGCGGCTTTGTTTATTCTACAAACGGCGATGTTAGGTTCTTTCTTGGCGATGGATGCAATTTTATTCTATACATTCTGGGAGCTTTCACTAATCCCGATGTATTTCATCGTTGGTATTTGGGGTGGAGCACGCCGCATTTACGCGACGATCAAATTCTTCATCTATACAATGGCGGGTTCGGTATTGATGTTGTTAGCGATCATTTTCATGATGCGTTTAACTCCAGAAGTTACGGGCGGACAAATCAGCGCCAGCCTTTTAGATTTCTATAAGTTAAGAATTCCGTTTATCGCAGGTGAATTCTTTACCGCACAAACGTTGCTGTTCTTTGCCTTTGCTTTGGCTTTTGCAATTAAAGTTCCGATCTTTCCGCTACACACATGGTTACCTGATGCCCACGTTGAAGCGCCAACTCCAGGTTCTGTGATCTTAGCGGGCGTGATGTTAAAGATGGGTACTTACTGTTTCTTACGTTGGGTTATTCCATTATTTCCGGAAGCGACCGAACATTATTCATGGATCTTTATGGCCGTGGGTGTGATCGGTATCGTGTACGGAGCCTTGGTTGCAATGGTTCAGCCGGATGTGAAAAAATTAGTCGCATATTCTTCAGTTTCGCACATGGGTTATATCATTGTGGGCTTGTTTGCGATGAACGCCTACGGCGTTAACGGTGCTTTATACCAAATGTTAAATCATGGTATTTCAACGGGCGCGCTGTTCTTGTTGATCGGTATGATTTACGAAAGAACGCATTCACGTGAAATTTCTAAATACGGCGGATTGGCTTCGGCATTACCGATTTTCACCATTATATTTGTGATCGTAACGATGTCTTCGATTGCGGTTCCGATGACAAATGGTTTCATCGGAGAGTTCTTAATTTTACTAGGTTCGTATCAGTATTCTCCGTGGGTGGCTTCAATTGCCGTCAGCGGTGTGGTTCTGGGTGCGGCTTATATGCTGTGGATGGTTAAACGCATATTCTTCGGTCCTGCCGGAGAAATCGTTAAGCACGCAGCCCACGACAAAGAACATGCGTTACATGATTTAAGCGTACGTGAATTAGTTGTCTTAGCCCCGTTGATTGTTTTGATTTTCTGGATGGGTTTGTTCCCGAACCACTTTATGGACTATTCAAAAGCCAGCGTGGATCATTTAATTAAAAACAAAATGGGTTACTCATTAGTTTTAACTGGCGAGGGTAAATAACAATGAATATCTCGATAGGCATAGCCGATATTTTATTAATCTCTCCGTTGATTGCTTTGTTTGTTTTCAGCTTGATTCCGATCACGATCAAAGTTTTACGCGGTAACGTTGAACAATCACCAGCAGCGACAGTGATTGAAGCTTTGATTGGTTTAACTTTAACGGCCGGTCTTTTAATTCTATTCGGCGGTTCGGGCAAAACGGCTTTCAATGGCCAGTTAGTGTTTGATGGATTAACTCAGTGGATGGGTTTGATCGCGGTGGTCGCATCTGCGGGCGCTTTAATTATGATGTACGAAAATCCGGCGACAAAAGGAAAGCAATTCTCTGAATTAGTTTTCTTAGCGATGAATTCGATTTTAGGTATGTTGATTTTAGTTTCGGCCGTTGATTTGCTAATCATCTTCATCGGCTTAGAATTAATGTCTTTATCGTTATACTTAATGGTCGCGATGTCGCATGAACAAAAAATTTCTAAAGAAGCGGCAATTAAGTACTTCGTACTTGGATCTTTTGCTTCGGCAATTTTCTTGTATGGTATTTCGTTCGTGTTTGGTACGGCGGGTACAGTTAACTTGATCGATCTTATGGATGTTTCAGCTGGCCTAGTTGGAACGAACAAGCTTTATCTTTTTGGTATTGCGTTTATCGTTTTAGGTTTTTGTTTCAAAGTTTCGATTGCTCCGTTTCATGCTTGGACTCCGGATGTTTATCAAGGGTCTCCGACTCCGTTAACTTCGTTTATGGCGACGGCCGTAAAAACCGTTTCTTTTGCGGCTTTCTTACGGGTGCTTGCGACGAAACCATTACTTGGATCACAGAACTTATTTGATGTGATGCAGTGGTTGGCAGTGATCACGATGACGGTCGGTAATTTGGCGGCGCTAGTTCAGACGAACTTTAAACGTACGATTGCTTACTCTTCAATTTCTCATTCTGGATATTTGCTTGTGGGTATTATTACTGCGGGTATCAGCCAGAATTCGGCATTTAGTGCGACCAGCGTTATCTTCTACCTTATTGGCTACGGGTTAATGACGATGGGAACTTTTGCGGTGATTAGTTTGATCGAAAAAGATGAGAATTCTGTTGTGTCTACTGAAAACCTTGCGGGGTTTGCGAAGAAACAACCGTTGCTAGCGATTTGTTTGACGGTGTTCTTGTTATCTTTAGCGGGGCTTCCGCCGACTTTAGGGTTCTTCGGTAAACTTTATTTATTCAGTTCAGCTGTGAATGAAGGTTTAATCTGGTTGTCATTGTGGGGTGTTATTAACTCTGTTATCGCAGTTTATTATTATCTTCGTCCGATCGTTATGATGTATATGCGAGAAGGTGATTGTGATATTGCGGATGAAGGGTCTTATGCGACGACTGTTTTGATTGTTGTTGCGGCGATCTTGATTCTTACGCTTGGGTTAGCTTCTGGACCGCTGTTCTCTATGATTGAGAGAAGTTTGGTTTAGGGTTTCGGGTTTACAATATTAGTTTGATTGAAGGCCGGTTTGTCGCCGGCTTTTCTTTTTGTGGGGTCGGGCTTCGCACCGTGCTCTGGCCGCCCTGTTTTCTTTTGTTATTTTATGTTCGTACGGGAATCCCGAGAGGGTGCTGTCAGGATTTTTTGTATAGACGATATGAGCATAAACCCTAGTAGTATTAGGCTATATAGAGTGCCCGACTAGATCTTGACTATACTCCATAAAAGGTCGACTATTGTGGAGCATGATCCACAGGTTGCTAAACACCTAAAACAACTCGAGTTTTTTCTTATTTGGTGCCCGCGGCACTGGCAAATCGACCTTTATTTTAGGTCAAGTTCTGGAAAAGTTGAAAAATCAGTGTCTGTATTATGATTTATTAGATGATGAAGTCGAAGAGCGCCTATCTAAGAATCCGAACTTGTTAAGATCGGATATCGAGGGAAAAAAGATAAAGCCCAAATGGGTCGTTATTGACGAAGTTCAAAAGATTCCAAGACTATTAGATGTTATTCAGTCGCTTATTGTAAAAGACAAAATCAAATTTATTCTTACCGGATCAAGTGCGCGCAAATTGAAAATTAATGGTGCCAATCTTTTGGCTGGACGTGCTTTTGATTATCGACTTTACCCATTTTCTTTTATTGAGCTAGCAGAAAATTTTAATTTGAAAGACGCTTTAAATTACGGACTACTTCCCGGAGCAACGCTTTTCAAAGAAAAAAATGATAAGGTTAAATATCTTAAGTCTTATATTAGTACGTATGTAAAAACTGAAATTCAAATGGAGCAAGTTGTTCGCAAGTTGGATCCGTTTAAGAACTTTTTAGAAGTTTGCGCGCAAATGAATGGAAAGCTTTTAAATTTTTCAAAAATTGGCAAAGAAGTTGGTGTAGATACAAAAACTATTATAACTTACTACCAGATTTTAGAAGATACCTATTTAGGTTTTATGCTTCCGGCATTTCACACATCACTTAGAAAAAGTATTTTACTAACCCCGAAGTTCTATTTTTTTGATACTGGTGTAAAAAGAGCTTTAGAGCAAACTTTGCTTTCGGATGTTGTGCCGTCAACTTCGTATTACGGAGAAGTCTTCGAGCATTTTGTTATATCTGAGATTTATAAGTTAAATCATTATTACGAAGCCGATTATAAGCTGTCTTATTTTTCTACCAAAGATGGTTTAGAAGTAGACCTGGTGTTGTCGCGTGGAAAAAAAGAAGTTATTTTTATCGAGATAAAATCTTCAGAAAAAATAGATCAGGTAGAGGTTAATAAGTTAGCCAAGCTTACGGCGAATACTAAAATAAAAACCTATTATCTTTCTTTAGATCCAATAGCGCAGGCGTTCGCAGGTGTTCGTTGCTTATTGTGGAGTGATGGCATTAAAGAAATTTTCGAAGAAGCGAAGTAGAGTTACTTTTTTATCCAGAAGCTGCTACAAGCTAGTTCTTATAAATCAACATGGGGCTCGACGTCTTATTTGTCTATTAGCGTGGACCCAATGGCGATAGCGGCCGTTAAAGCCGGATTAGTAAAATAAACGCAAATTAAAGATAACTTTTCATAATATGTAACCCCGACCTAAATCCAACCCGTACAATTTTTTCTAAGATTTGCGGGTTCAATGAAAAATGATCCGCAAAAAACATTTCATGATTTTGTGGTCTAGGTGAAATGTAAATGTAGTCCACATCTGGGTTGAACATTAATTTCTTTTTTACGGTTTCTAAAATTTTCTCTGTGACGGCGGTCGACAAATTAAGCTCGGCCGCTTCTTTTTTCATCGCTGAATACAGGTCGCGTTTCTGTTCTTGAAAGCGAATGTTGTTCGCAACTTTCTGTTCCAGGACCTGGTACAAAGCCTGGTTCGCGATTACCGGCATTCCATAAGTATGTAATGATCCAACTTCTGCTGAATATTGGTAAGGTTGCATCGAATACGATGCAATCACTAGATCTGCACCTTGGTCGGTGGCCACATGGGTGCTTAAGGTGTCGCGAATTTCTCCGTCGTAATGATATACGGTTTCACCGTTAGATTTTTTAATGGGGTAAGGTGCAAAAACCGGAGGCAGTGAAATCGATGCGGCAACCGCTTCAGATATTTTTATGTCGCCAATATTTTCGATCGAGTTTGCCGAATGACTTTCTAAAAATGGGCCGAAGATGGTTTTCTTTGATTGATTTAATTGGGTGGAAACGATGTAAAGTTCCACACCTAGTCTAGTAAACTCGTTTTCGTCTAATACGTATTTTCTTAAATATCTTTCGACTCCGTTGGTGTTGAAAAGACCGTTGAGTTTAAAACCTCTTTTTAAAAGAACTTCTAAACCGCCGCTTAAAATTGATTTTTGAATTAAGGTTTCGGGCAACCAACTGAGCATTCTTTTCGAATTTAAATTAAAAATATGGCGGTAACCGATCGCTTTTAAATGATCGTCTTTTGGTAAATCGTAAAAAGCGGGCGATCCAAAACCGACTTGAAAGGCCGTGATTAATGATTCGATTGATCGGCCTGATGCTAAAACCGAAGCCACAAAAGCGCCGGCACTAGACCCGACATACAGCCGAATCGTTGGTTTAGATGCCTGTTTTTTTAACTCGGATGTGTCCGCAAATTTTTGGCGAACTAACTCTTTAGGCCCACCGGCAAAGATGAAACCTTTTTCTTTCAAGGCCAGGCACACGCCAATATGGTAAGCGGCGGCTTTGATTCCGCCCCCACTTAAGACCAATGCTATCTTCTTTTTCTTATGAATATTCATAGGTTTACATAGTTAAGCACGAAAAAATGACGTGAGTAAGCTGAATTTTACTGGTTATTAACGCATACTTATCAGACGACTAACCAGACTAAGATCCGGGTATTCACACCTTGAACACCCTTCGAAAGCCTTGATCAAGGCGATTATCCAAGACCTTTGACCGGATTGAATATCATGTTTGACAAGTCTTTTTCCTATGTTACGTTTGAATAGTCGAGGAGACGTAACATGAACACTGAACACATTGAAAATAGTTGGTTGCCGTTAGCTGACTACTCAATGAAGTACAAAGTAAGTATCAGCACGTTACGCCGCCGCATTAAGACCGAGGATATTCAGTACAAGTTCGATGATGGGAAATATTTAATACTAGATGAACCCGTCGCAGCTAGCCCGAATTACGTCCAGGAACATCGCCCCTCCCTTAAAAGTGATGTGTCCGAATCTGGAGTGCCAAGGATGTCTAGTCTAGAAGCGAATAAAGAATCCGGAGAGTCAGTTATCACAGCAGCGAACAGGTTGCTGGCTGACTTAAAAAAAGCTTACACGCAAATCCTTCAAGAAAAAGAATTGCAGATTCAAAGATTGAATTCAGAAATTTCGGATTTAAATACTTTGATTAAGGTTCTTGAATCAGAAAATCATCGGTTAAGAAACTAAGTTTCGTTACTGAACTATGCAAAAAAAAGCCAGCTGTGAAGCTGGCTTTTTTGTTTTTAAGC
>JACMQO010000039.1 GCA_014376935.1 Bdellovibrio sp. | reverse complement strand
TCACGGCGCAGACGCCACCAAATTAACAATTGGTGCGACAACAGGTGACTTCGCCGACATGGTGAAAGAAAGCTTGAAACCAATTTTAGAAAAAAAAGGCTACTCGGTTAAATTAGTCGAATTCACCGACTACGTGACGCCCAACCTAGCGTTATCAGATGGCCAGTTAGACGTTAATATTTTTCAGCATAAGCCCTACCTTGAGCAATTTGCTAAAGAAAAACATTTGAAACTAACGCCTGTTGCGCAAGTTCCGACCGCACCCTTGGGGCTTTATGCAGGTAAATTAAAAACATTGGCGGCGGTTAAAAATGAAAGCACGATTGCGATTCCAAACGATGTGACCAATCTTTCACGCGCGCTAACTATTTTATCAGACTTGGGCTGGATCGAAGTCGCAAAAAACGCAAATCCGCTTTTAGTCAGCGTCAAAGACATTTCTAAAAATCCTAAAGATTTAAAAATTAAATTACTTGAAGCCGCACAATTGCCACGCGTTTTAGCCGATGTCGATTACGCCGTCATCAACGGAAACTACGCAACAACTTCAGGGCTAAAGCTTGAATCTGCTTTAGCCCAAGAGAAAAGTGAGCTTTACGTCAATTGGGCCGTAACGACCGAGAAAAATGCCACTTCAAAATTCGCGCAAGACTTAATCACCGCCCTAAATTCAGAGGACTTTAAAAAATACGCGAAGTCTAAATTTAAAGGTTACAAATACCCATCATCTTGGAAAAAATAAATTCGTTTTCCTGTTTATAACTGGCTCACTGTGTGTGAACCAATAAACAGGAAGAATAAATTGGATTCTTTCATTCAATCCGCCAATGGATCGGATGACATCAATTGAATTGAATCGCTTCGTGGTCTTCTTCGGGCGGAACCATGGGGCTATCATTTAACGTTAGCTCTTCAACAGCGGCTTTTGTTTTCTTAGACACCTTTGCCGTTTTTGGAGCCGCTACTCGCGCTTCACCCGCGGCCGGCATCAATCCCGAAGCCACCAGTATTTGGGTGCGCTCTTCAACTAATTTTTTAATTTTCGCACGTGGAATTCCGATCACCTCGGCCCGACTTAGAATCTCGTCTAAAAATAATCGCGCTTGCTCGTGAAGCTCTTTAGCGGTTTCTAGGCTTTGCTTGGCTGTTTCGACCTGGCCACGGGCTTTTTCTAAGTCAACGGCGGCGACGTCCGCATCCTGGATCAGTTTCATTAATTCTGACATAATTACCTCTGTGTGGTTTATAGATATACATATAATTTACATATCTCTATTTCGGCAACTTATTTCTGAAAATGACCTAGACCAGCAATGAATTTCACCGCCACGGTGGCGGTGAATGCGGCTTAAATATAAAAAAGCCAGGGTTTCCCCCTGGCTCTCAAAATCAATTTTGGATTTAAAAAAATTAAAGAGCTGCCGCTAAACTGCTTAAACCACTTAAAATATTTTCTAACGTGTAATCAAATGAAACCGGGCAGTTCTTTCAGAAGTGACTTAACTTTAAGTGTATAAAAAATATTTTTTGCTGGCTTTAATCCAAGCCTTTTCGTCTTTGACTAAGGCCTTTTCTAAATCTTTAGGGCTGGCCTTCGGATTTTCAATCCATTCACGCAGTTCGGGGCCGCCGTTAATCACGTCAAAGGCTAAAATACCCTTCGTGTATTCGTAGGCGAAATCACGGTAGATCGAATATTTCGGATAAAGCTGGCGAATCGCTTTTAACATCAATGCCGTTAATCGAAATGGTTTAAACTTTTCTGGGTTGTAGCTTGAGTCATCCGTGTGAATTTGAAAGCCGTGGCATAATTTCTTTTCGTGCTTATGAAACGTTGGTTCAAAATAACATTCGCGGATCAGCGCACCCTGCATCCACTGCGGGGATAATTCACGCATCACTTGCAAAATTTTTGAATAATCTAAATCACTGGCGCCCATTTGCTCTAAAGCGCGCGTGGTGCCGCGCCCTTCGCTGATCGTGGTGCCTTCAATCAACACCGTTCCTGAATACACGCGCGCCATATTCACCGTCGCCGCATTCGGTGATGGGTTCACCCACGCTCGATCTGCGGGCCAGCCGTTCTGACCTTTTTTTGTGGGTTTATAATTTTTCATTTTATAAATTTTTAACTCAATATCTAATTTAAAATGATCTTTAAAAAATAAAGCCATTTCGCCCACCGTTAATCCGTGACGCATCGGAAATGCGGCGGCACCCACAAACGATTCGTACCCGGGGCGCAGAGCATAGCCTTCAACCTGACGCCCGGCCGGATTCGGGCGATCCAGCACGATCAACATTTTACCCGTACGAGCGCACTCTTCCATCACGTACAGTAACGTTGTTATGAAAGTATAAATGCGACACCCTAAATCTTGTAAATCAAAAATCAACACATCAAACGAATCCATCATCTGGGGTGTTGGACGTCTGACTTCACCGTATAAAGAAAAAATAGGAATTTGATATTCAGGATGAATGAAGTTTGAACTTTCAACCATGTTATCTTGCTTTTCACCTTTAACGCCGTGCTGGGGGCCAAAGGCAGACGACAGCCCTACTTTTTTGTGAACCAGATCAAAGCTATGGGTTAATTTTTTATCTACGCTAGCGGGATGGCAAACTAAACTAACACGTTTACGCTTTAGGGCTTGCACCATTTTTTTGTCTGCTAAAAATACTTCTAATCCTAATTGAAATGCCATAAATTAAGAACCTCTTTGTAATATAAATGAATCCTGTAAATGAAAGTCAGGCTTTTCGCCGGCGTGCTTTAATGCAAAGTAGTGTGTTTGATTTTTGATATCTTTGATGATCGCGGTGATACCCACATTAAAACTTGTATAAGACGATCGATTTTCAACCGTCACTTTAAGCTCAGAACCGTTCCAGATGAAATCTAGAATTTCGAATTCGGCCGACGCTTTCGGCGGTTGCGGCATGCGGTACCCGTCAAACAGGTAGCAGTTCCAGGCCGGGTTTAATCCGAAATTAAATTCGTAGTATTTTTTCTGACCAACAGGGTTTAAGAAAAACTCAAAGCAGATATTTTTCCAAAGTTCATCTTTTCTTGGAACTTGTGCGGCATTGGCTTGAATTGTTGTGGACTGAAAATCGACTTCGGCGTCCTTATTTTCAATCTGAAACGTTAATACCCATTGCTTTGACGATTGATTTTTTAAATCAGCCTTTAACGAAAAACTTTGAAGTTGATACTGAGTGTAAGCGATAAGTTTTGTCACAACTTATCCTAGCAAGACTGTCTTGAATGAAGAACGGTATTTAGCGTGACTCGGCTTTGGGCTAGATCGACCGCAACGTAAGCAGTGATTGCGACACGTTTCCACTGCTGTCGAACTTTTTCCTATGTCTAAATTATTTTAAACACCCCACCCCGGTTAGACACCTTAAATAAAGCTGAATTCACCTAAGCCTAAGCACCACCTTTGCAATAACCTTTCGTACAACCAAACAACACACGAAAGGATTCGTATGCAATTAGTCATCAATGAAGATGATCGCGTTAAAATCATCCAAGGCACTTATCAAGGAAAATACGGCACCATCAGCAAATGCATTTTGTCTGAAGATGGCCAATCTATTTTCTACAACGTCACCATTCGTAAAGATGGCAATCCGAAAGGTCACTGGCCCTTTGAAACGGTACAAATCCCACCCGACGATTTAAAAAAATTAAGATTTTAAGTTTAAAATAAAACCAATAACAAAAGGAGTTGTTATGCACTTAATTATCAATAACGGTGAAACCGTTCAGATCACCTATGGTCAATACCAAGGACACTTTGGAACCGTGACCCGGCTGATCGTTGCGGCAAATCGTAAGTCATATGCGTATACGGTTAAGCTACGCCCGGCACAGGATGGCCAATGGGCGTCGCTAACTACGCGTTTTTCTTTTGATCAAATCAAACGCGCGAAGGTTTCGTAATTAGCTGTTTGTGTAGACTAAAACAGCTAAAAACCGAAATTCAACACAGCCGCAACTTTAAAAATTTACTTGCAGATCCAACCTTTACCGTCCGCAAAGCGCGTTGGCGAAATCCGAATGCAGTCAGGCATCGTTACTCGGTAGACCCATCGATACGCATACTTTTTGTCTGCAGCACTCCAACCGAAGGCCTTATCGAAGGCGGCTTTCGATTTAAAGTACGATCGGTACGTCGACTTACTCCATGTCAGTTCGGGATTAACCGCCACCACCACTTGATCGTTTCTGCGACTGACCTTATTCCAGTATTCGAAAACCTCTTCAGTGGTTTCAGATTTTTTTCCTTGAACCGTCACATTGAACGAGGCCAAATCTGTCGGCGTATTTTTGATTGAAAAGAACAGTTCTTTACCAAGCGATTCGATCTGATCAGAAAAACCAATATTTCTGGCGTAAGCGACAACCTTTCCGCGCTTGGGATTATAAAAAATGGCGGCTAACTTACTTGAAGGACCTTTCGAACTTTGACGCACAAAAATGACGACGCCCCCATCAGGTCTTAAAAATGCCGTTGTGTCTTTACAAAGTGAAGTCCCAATCCCGTGCGGAGATAAAAAAAGAAGTTCATTGTATTCTTTTGGAGGTAAACCGGAAACGGATCGCCCTTTCGCCGTTACAATCCAAAAATAGGGGTAGCCTTGTTCGGCCCGATCGTAATCAGATTCATTGTTGTCATCGCCGATATTCAGTGTGAACGCGACCTGGCCGACCTGACAGATCGTGGTTAAATGTGCCGTCGCCGCTTTGTAATTTGTGGCTAGGTTTTTTTCTGGTTTTGCTTTAGCGAAGGAACTAAATGCGTAAAGAAAAATGACAAGTACCGCCAGGGTGTTGATCATGCTGAATCCTTTTCAGCTATTACACACGGAATTTACAAAAGCAGCAACAGATCAAAAAATGTTGATTCACTTTGAACTAGCGCCAATTTGTTATTCAATTTACTGAAGTCTTACTTTGAAACAATAAGCCAACAGCCTCCGTTCACGGTTTAAACCACTGCAAGAATCGAAGAGTCTTCGAATAGCTTTACTTTTTCAGATCCATGAATCGTATACAAAATGGCTTTTCTGGTTTCATCTATTTTTAATACTGGAAGAGATGATTCAGGATGACCAACAAGATTCGGAGTAAGCCCTGACAAATGGTCGATCCAGGTTCCTAGATTCGCGTACCTTTCAGACGTATCTAATTCGTGAGTATGACCCATCACAATCACCACATTTTTATATTTCGATTTTTGTTTT